>CALWYA010000035.1 GCA_944385645.1 uncultured Oscillospiraceae bacterium | reverse complement strand
CCCCGCCGAAGCCCAGCGGCGACAGCCGCGGGTTCGGTGGGGAGAGTCGGAGCAGCGGAATGAGTGAGCTTTCGCCGCAGGCGGAAGCGAACGATATGGAGCTTGCGACGACGAAGGGGCGGCCCCATGTGGCCGCCCGCGGGCCGATGGGGACATCGGCCCCTACGAGGATGGACGGACCATGTGGGGCGCGGCCTCCCGGACGCGCCGCGGGCCGCCCATGGAGAAAACCAGGGCAAAAACTTGGACGGTCCGCCGGAAAAAGTATGGATCGGGGCGAAATAAACTGTGGAAGATGCTGGATTTTTTCCCGCTGATGTGGTATAGTACCTCTGTAACGTGACGGAGAGGGAGCGCCGCCCTGGGCGGGGAAAGGGAGTACGCTATGAGAGACATTACGGCCATCGGCGAGCTGCTGATCGACCTGACCTGGACGGGGACCAGTGAGGCGGGGGTCCCCCTGTACGCCGCCAACCCCGGCGGCGCCCCGGCCAACGTGGCGGTGGCCGCCGCCCGGCTGGGGGCCCGGACCGCCTTCGTGGGCAAGGTGGGCCGGGACGCCTTCGGCCGCTATCTGCGCCGCACTCTGGAGGACAACGGGGTGGAGACCGCCGGCCTGCGGGAGGGCGCGCTGCCCACCACCCTGGCGGTGGTGTCGGTGGACGGAACGGGGGAGCGGGAGTTCTCCTTCCTCCGGGGGGCCGACTGGGATCTGTCCCCGGAGGAGGTGGACCAGCGCATCCTGGAGGAGAGCAAGATCCTCCACTTCGGCTCGGTGACCCTGACCCCCGGCCTGTGCCGGAGCACCACCATCTTCGCCGCCCGGCACGCCCGGGCCCACGGGGCCCTGGTGAGCTACGACCCCAACTACCGGGAGAAGCTGTGGCAGGACCGGGCCCAGGCGGAGCAGTGGATGACCATGGTGCTCCCCCTGGTGGACATCATCAAGCTGGCCCGGGAGGAGCTGCCCATGGTCACCGGCACCGACGACCTGGAGGAGGGCAGCCGGCGCCTGGAGGAGCGGGGCCTGTCCCTGGTGCTGGTGACCCTGGGGGCGGAGGGGGCCTTCTGCCGCTGGCAGGGGGAGTGCTTCACCGTCCCCGGCGTGCCGGTGCAGGTGGCCGACACCAACGGGGCGGGGGACGCCTTCCTGGGGGCCGTCCTGGCCCGGCTGTGCCGCCGGGGGGACCGGCCCCTGGAGGGGCTGACCGCCGGCGAGCTGGCCGACATCGCGGCCTACGCCAACCGGGCCGCCGCCCTGACCTGTTCCCGGCCGGGGGCCATCCCCGCCCTGCCCACGGCGGAAGAACTGTCCTGACACGGAGGGGAGCGCCATGAAAACGTTTACCTACACCCTGACCCACCCCAACGGGCTCCACGGCCGGCCGGCCATGGAGCTGGCCGACTTTGCCCGGACGCTGGACAGCGCGGTCACCGTGCGGAAAGGAGAGCGGTCCGCCCCGGTGGACCACCTGATGGCCCTGATGCTCCTGGGGGCCTCCCAGGGGGACGAGGTGACCGTCGCCGTGGAGGGCGGCGGCGAGGAAAAGGATCTGGCGGCCCTGGAGGACTTCTTCCGGGCCAACCTGTGAGGGGAGGCGGACGATGGAGAAGATCGGCGGCGTCCCCGTCTGCCCGGGGGTGGCCCTGGGCGAGCTGTACGTCTGGGAGCGGGCCCCCGCCCCGCCCGCGGCGGAGGGGGGCGGCCCGGCCCGGGAGCTGGAGCGGCTGCTCCGGGCCCGGGACCGGGCGGAGGAGATTCTGGAGGAGCAGTACCGCCTGGCCCTGTCCCGCCTGGGGCAGGACGAGGCGGACATTTTCCGCCTGCACCGGATGATGCTGGAGGACCCGGACTTCTGGGCGGCCGCCCGGGGGCCGGTGGAGTCCGGGCAGGCCGGCGCCCGCGCCGCCGCCCTGGCGGCGGGGGAGACCTTCGCCCGACAGCTGCGGGCCCTGGAGGACCCCTATCTCCGGGCCCGGGCCGACGACGTGGCGGAGGCGGCCCGGCTGCTGGCCGCCCAGCTGGACGGGGGGGAGGCCCCCCTGACCTTGCCCGGCCCGGTCATCCTGGCGGCGGACGCCCTGGACCCGGGGGAGCTGCTCACCCTGGACCGGGACAAGGTGCTGGGGCTGGCGCTGGGGCGGGCCGCCCCCAGCGGCCACTGGGCCATCCTGGCCCGGGCCATGGGTCTGCCCGCCGTGACGGGGGTGGAGATCGCCCCCACCTGGTCGGGCCGGCAGGCTGGCCTGGACGGGGAGACGGGGGAGCTGTGGCTGGAGCCCGACGGGGAGACCCGGGGGCGGCTCCAGGCGCGGGGTCTGGCCCGGGCGGAGACTGCGGCCGCCCAGGCCCTGGCGGCCCGGGCCCCCGCCGTGACCCGGAGCGGAAAACAGATCGAAGTGTGTGCCAACATCGGAAAGCCGGAGGAGGCCGCCCAGGCCCTGGCCCAGGGGGCCGACGGGGTGGGGCTGTTCCGGACGGAGTTCCTGTGCCTGGGGCGGGCGGACTGCCCCGGGGAGGAGGAGCAGTTCCTGGCCTGCCGCTGGGCGGCCCAGGCCATGGAGGGCCGGCGGGTGACCATCCGCACCCTGGACCTGGGGGGGGACAAGCGGACCCCCTGGCTGCCCCCGGAGGAGGGGGAGAACCCCGCCCTGGGCCTGCGGGGCGTCCGGCTGACCCTGGCCCGGCCCGATCTGTTCGTCCCCCAGCTGCGGGCCATCCTCCGGGCGGCCGCCTTCGGGAAACTGGCGGTGATGTTCCCCATGGTCACCTCCCCCGAGGAGGTGGACCGGGCCCGGGCCCTGCTGGACCAGTGCCGGGCCCGGCTGGAGGCCGAAGGGGTGCCGGCCGGCCCCCTGGAGGTGGGGGTGATGGTGGAGACCCCCGCTGCCGCCCTGCTGGCCCATAAGCTGGCCCGGAGGGTGGACTTTTTCTCCATCGGAACCAACGACCTGACCCAGTACACCCTGGCCGCCGACCGGCAGAGCCCGGCCCTGGCCGGCCTGTGGGACCAGCGAAACCCCGCTGTGTGGGAGCTGATCGCCCGTACCGCCCAAGCGGGGAAGGCGGCGGGTATCCGGGTGGCGGTGTGCGGCCAGTTGGCCGCCGACCGGGAGATGACCGGCCGCCTGCTGGAGGCGGGGGTGGACGAGCTGTCCGTCCCCCCGGCGGACGTCCCCGCCGTCAAGGCCCGGGTGCGGGAGCTGGATTGAAACAAGGAAACAGGCAGGGCGCCGGAGATTCCGGCGCCCTGCCTTTCCAATTTTCGCCCCCCGGGGGAAAACGGTTTGCTTTCTTCGCTCCCCGGGGCCGGAGACCTTTCTTTTCCCGTTGCCAAATCGGGCCCGTCCCCCTATAATCTGGGGTGTAAGAACAAGGCAAGGGGGCTGACGGCCCCCGGAGCGCGGAAAGGAGAACTTCGTATGCGCCCTCAACTGATCAGCCAGCCCATCACCGGCATCTGTTCCTTCGGCCGCTATCCCATCTGCCTGGACCTGGACGAGCTCCACGCCGATTTCGGCGTGCTGGGGGTCCCCTATGACATGGGGGTGGGCTTCCACAGCGGGGCCCGCATGGGCCCCCGCCGCATCCGGGAGGCCTCCACTCAGTACGGCCGGGGAGAGACGGGCTATTATGACTATGAGACCGACCAGCAGCTGCTGGCCGCCCCCATCTCCATCGTGGACTGCGGCGACGCCGACGTGCTCCAGGGGGACCGGGACTACTCCTTCCAGTGCATCGAGCGGGCGGTGCGCCGCATCATCAAGGCGGGCTCCATCCCCATGGTCATGGGGGGCGACCACTCCATCAGCATCCCTGTGGGCCGGGCCCTGGCCGAGTGGGGCAAGGAGATCTGCGTCATCCAGTTCGATGCCCACCTGGACTGGACCAGCCACGTGGGCCCCCTGGCCATGGGCAACGGCAGCCCCATGCGCCGCATCTCCGAGCTGGACCACATCGGCAAGATGGTGCAGATCGGCCTGCGGGGGATGGGCAGCGGCAAGAAGAGCGACTATGACGACGCCCGGGCCTACGGCAGCAAGCTGATCTCCGCCCGGGATCTCCACGAGAAGGGGGTCCAGTACGTGCTGGACCAGATCCCCGACGCCGACGCCTACTACATCACCTTCGACATCGACGGCTATGACATGTCCCTGGCCCCCGGGGCGGCCTCCCCGCTGCCCGGCGGCATCACCTATGAGGAGAGCATGGACCTGCTGAAGGCGATCTCCCTGACGGGCAAGGTGGCGGCCATGGACCTGGTGGAGGTGGCCCCCGTCTACGACCCCACCGGCTGCACCGAGCGGCTGGCCGCCCTGACCATGCTCCAGGTGATGGCCTACGCCGGGAAGAAGCTCCACGAGGGATAAGGGGGGCGGCGGGGGCAGTCCCCGCCCTACGTGTTTGCGTTGCCCGTAGGGGCCGATGTCCTCATCGGCCCGCGGCGCGTATTTCCGTAGGGGCGCACAGCGTGCGCCCGGCCCATCGGCCCACGGGCGGCCACATGGGGCCGCCCCTACGGCGTATCCGGTCCGTCCATCCTCGTAGGGGCGGACCTGCGTGTCCGCCCGTCTGTCCTGGACGGGCCATGTGCGCCCCTGCAAAAGGATCCCTCCGCGCGGAAAACCTATGCGTCCCGCTCCCTGGTCCGGGGGGCGGGATTTTTCTGTCCCGGGCCGTTGTCCTGGGGCGGGGGGATATGCTATAATGACCCCGGATAAAAAAACGCCGGGGCTGGCGGGCCCCGGGGAGAGGGGAGACGGGAGATGAGGGGAGCGGACCGGCTGCGGGAGCACCTGCGGGAGGGGGGCGTCTTTCTCCGGTGGGTGCTGTACGCCTGCGTGATCGGGGTCGCGGTGGGGCTGGCGGCGGTGGCCTTCCTGCTGGAGGTGGACTGGGCCACCGGCCTGCGGGGGCGGCACCCCTGGCTGGTTTTCCTGCTGCCCCTGGCGGGGGTGGTCATCGTGCTGCTCTACCGGGCCTGCGGCATGGAGAAGGACCGGGGCACCGACCTGGTGCTGGTGGCGGTGCGGGAGGCGGGCCCCCTGCGGCTGCGCACCGCCCCCCTGATCTTCGCCGCCACCGCCCTGACCCACCTGTGCGGGGGCTCCGCCGGCCGGGAGGGGGCTGCCCTCCAGCTGGGGGGCTCCCTGGCCGCCTGGGCCGGGCGGCGCTTCCGCCTGGACGAGAAGGACGAGCGCATCATGGTCATGTGCGGCATGGCCGCCGCCTTCTCCGCCCTGTTCGGCGCGCCGCTGACCGCCGCCGTCTTTGCCATGGAGGTGGTCAGCGTGGGGGTCATGTACTACGCCGCCATGGTCCCCTGTCTGGTGTCCGCCCTGACGGGCCTGCTGGTGGCCCGGCAGTTCGGCCTCCACGCCGCGCCCCCCTATCCGGTGGAGGAGGCGGCGGCCCTGTCCCCGGTGTCCATGCTCCAGGCGGCGGGGCTGGGTTTGCTGTGCGCCCTGACCTCCATTTTGTTCTGCAAGGTCATCCACGCCGCCCCCAAGGTGTACGCCAAATACCTGCCCGATCCGCTCCTCCGGGCGGCGGCGGGGGGCGTTCTGGTGCTGCTGCTCACCCTGCTGGTGGAGGAGCAGACCTACAACGGGGCGGGGGACGCGGTCATCCGCCGGCTGATGGAGGGGGAGACCATCCCGGCGGCCTTCCTGCTGAAGATCCTCTTCACCGCCCTCACCCTGGGGGCGGGCTTCCGGGGGGGCGAAATCGTCCCCGTGCTGTTCACCGGCTGCGCCTTCGGCACCCTGGCCGGCCCCCTGCTGGGCCTGCCCCACGCCCTCTCCGGGGCCATGGGGATGGCGGGGGTGTTCTGCGGGGCCACCAACTGCCCCCTGAGCTCCATCCTGATGGCCTATGAGCTCTTCGGCGGGCAGGGCCTCCCCCTGTTCGCCCTGTGCATCGGCACCTCCTATATGCTCTCGGGCTACTACGGCCTGTACCGGGAGCAGAAGATCGTCTACTCCAAGTTCCGCACCGAGTGGATCGACAAGAAGGCCAAGTAAAAACCTGCTGCCGCCCCCTTCGGGAGCAACAGCATAAAAAAGGAGAATGTCCCATGACCAGCTTCTATCACTTCAACTTCAACGTCCTGGACCTGGACCGCAGCCTGGCCTTCTACAGGGAGGCCCTGAACCTGTCCCCCGTGCGGGAGAAGGAGGCCGCCGACGGCTCCTTCAAGCTGGTGTTCCTGGCCGACGAGGGGGGCGGCCCCTTCCAGCTGGAGCTCACCTGGCTCCGGGGCCGGGAGAAGCCCTATGACCTGGGGGAGTGCGAGTTCCACCTGGCCTTCCGCACCGACGAGTACGACCGGCTGTACGCCAGGCACAAGGAGATGGGCTGTGTGTGCTATGAGAACCCCGGCATGGGGGTCTACTTCATCGCGGACCCGGACGGCTACTGGATCGAGATCGTCCCGGAGAAGAAGTGATGGCCCGGGGAGATCGGAATCTGGGGTGGCCGGGGTTCTTCCGGCTGTTCACCGTGCTGTGCGCCGTCGTCCTCCTTCTGGCCCAGGGGGGACAGGAGCTGGCGGGGGTGTCCGCCGGGGACCGGCAGGTGCTGGAGGTCTATGAGGGCCTGACCTGCTGGACCGTCCCCGCCCTGTTCATGCTGTGGGGGATGTTCGCCCTGGAGGGGGGCAAGCCCCGGGTCTCCGCCTGCCTGCTGGGGCTGGCCCTGCCCGCCTTCTGTCTGCTGGTGTTCTGGGGGGCGGTGTACGCGGCGGTGTCCTATCTGCTGGCGGGGGGGACCCTGACCCCGGCGGGGGTGTGGGCCGCCCTGGTGTCCGCCGCGAAGGGGAACACCTACTTCCACCTGTGGGTGCTCTACCCCCTGATCGGCCTGTACCTGGTCCACCCGGTGCTCCACCGGTTCACCGCCTCCGCCGGCCGGGGGGAGGTGCGCTACTTCCTGGGGCTGTGCTTCCTGTTTGCCAACCTGCTCCCCCTGTGGTCGGCCTTCTTCCCGGACAGCGTTGCCGCCGCCCAGCTGGAGCGGCTGGGGGTCCACCTGGCCCTGGGCTGGGCGGGGTGCTATGTGGGCGGGTGGTATCTGCGCCACTACACCATCGGCCGGGTCCCCGAGTTCCTGCTGTACGGCCTGGGGGCGCTGGGGCTGGTGCTCACCCTCATGGGCCCCCGGCTCATCGGGGGGACCCGGGAGCTGTGGCAGCAGTACACCGCCCCCAACGTGGTGCTCACCGCCGCCGCCCTCTGCGCCCTGTTCCGCTATGTGCTGGGGGTGAGCGAGGAGCGCTCCCGCCGCCGGGCGGTGAACCAGGCGGGGGTCTACGCCTTCGGCATCTACCTGTTCCACCAGCTGTGGGTGCTGGTGTTCCAGTGGTTCGGGATCTCCTACCTGACCTTCCCGGCGGTGGTGTCCATCCCCCTGTTCGCCCTGGTGTTCTTCCTGCTGTCCCTGCCCTTCGCCTGGCTGATCAGCCTCATCCCCGCGGTGGGGGAGAAGCTGACCTGAGTTCCGCCGTCAATAAGACCCGCCCCGGACGCTCGGCGCGTCCGGGGCGGGCTTTTCACTGCTTGTTATGCTGACAGGGGACGGGAGAGCCGGCGGGCTCGCATGGGAAAGGGGATCAGAGGATCATGCAGCCGATGAAGCCGGCGATGACCAGGGGGATGTTGAAGAACAGGAAGGTGGGGATACAGGTGTCCCGGATGTGGTCGTGCTGCCCGTCGCAGTTCAGGCCGGCCGTGGGGCCCAGGGTACTGTCGGAGGCGGGGGAGCCGGCGTCGCCCAGGAAGGCCGCGCAGGCGATCAGACACACAGTGGCGGGGATGCTCATACCGGCCTGCTGGCACATGGGGACGTACAGCAGGGCGATGATGGGAATGGTGCCGAAGGAGGTGCCGATGCCCATGGTGATGATCAGGCCGATGATGATCAGCACGAACACCAGAGCGGCGCGGCTGCCGCCCAGGATGGCCATGGCGTTGGTCACCAGCTCGTCCACGGCGCCGGTGGCCTGGACCACGGCGGCGAAGCCGCCGGCGATCAGCATGATGAAGGACACGGTGCCCATGATGGAGATGCCTTCGCTCAGGTTGCTGTTGGAGTCACGCAGCTTGATGGCGCCGCCCAGCATCATGATGACCAGGCCGATCAGGGCGCCCAGAGGCATGGAGTCCCAGTACAGCTGACCGAACAGCACGCCCACGATGGCGATCAGGGAGACGACATGGTCCTTGGTCAGCTTCAGGCTGACCTCGGCGGTCTCGTCCACGCCGTTGATGGGCAGATCCTGATACTCACGGGGCTTGCGATACCACCACCAGGACAGAGCCAGGGCGCACAGCATGCCGATGAACAGGGGGATAGTGCCGGGCCAGACGCTCATCACGTCGATGGGCATGCCGTTGGCGGTCATGTTGTCGGAGATGATGCCCTGGAAGATCAGGCCGTAGCCGATGGGGAAGGTGATGTACATGGCCACCAGACCGAACTCGGTGACGCAGGCGGCCTGCCGGCGGTCCACCTTCAGCTTGTTCATCATGGGGATCAGGGCGGGGTACAGGATGGGGATGTAGGCGATGTGGATGGGGATGATGGTGCCCGAGATACAGGCGCACAGCACCATCAGGAGCAGCAGCACCCACTTGCGGTCGTGGACCAGGGAGGTGATCCCGTGGGCCAGGATGGCCGCGAGGCCCGTGTTGGCCAGGGCCGCCGCGAAGCAGCCCAGCAGCAGATAGGCCAGGGCGTTGGTGCCGTTGGTGTTCAGGCCGCTGATGACGGTCTCCATGATCGTGCCGGGATCCATGTGGCCCATGATGCCGACCACGAAGCCGGCGATCAGCAGGGCCAGGACCACGTTCACCTTGATCACGCACAGCACCAGCATGACGATAACGCCGACGGTTACGGGATTGGTGAGGATCTCTAACATATTCACACTCTCCTTCTGAACTCAGAATACGGATGGGGTGAAGGCGCGTTCCGCGCCAGGTACGGGGTGCGGTGTCCGAAGACAGGGTCCCGGCCGCGATCTCCCCTCGGGATCGGGACCGGGGGTGCCGGCTCACAATGCCCTCCTTTCGTTCCGCCGGCCCTGTCCCGTAAATTTTCACAGGAATCTGCCGGCTGAATGATGATTTCATTGTACGCATCAAACAACGAAAAAACGTCGATAACTCATCGAATCAGTGAAAAAGAGAAAATTTTCCCTTCCGGCCCCCGGGCCGGAGGGGGGCCGGCGGGCGGAAATTCAGGGGCGCGCCCGCCCCGGTCGGCCAAAACAGCCGAAAGGGGCGGGGGGCGGGAAAAAATATTTGATGTTTTTTACAAGAAGAGGGGGAGCGTCGACAGTTTATCGACAGGAATGCTGTATGCTGTGTATCAGAAGGAGGCGGACGTCCCCCGCCGGGACCGCCCGCCCAAAAACGGACGTGAAGCAGAAAGACTCGATCATACATATTAAAAGGAGGAGCTACTCATGCAGGACGTTATCTATTTGGACGGCAACAGCCTGACCCTGGACCAGGTGGTCCAGATCGCCCGCCACGGCGCCAAGGTGGCCCTGACCGAGGAGGCCAAGAAGGCCATCCAGATCTCCCGGGACATCGTGGAGAAGAACGTGGCCGAGCACAAGGTGGTCTACGGCCTGAGCACCGGCTTCGGCAAGTTCGTCAACGTGGCCATCCCCGACGAGGATCTGGACCAGCTGCAGTATAACCTGATCGTCTCCGACGCCTGCGGCGTGGGCGACCCCTTCAAGGAGGACGTGACCCGGGCCATCATGCTGCTGCGGGCCAACGCCCTGGCCAAGGGCTTCTCCGGCATCCGCCTGTCCACCGTGGAGACCCTGCTGGAGATGCTCAACAAGGGCGTCCACCCCGTCATCCCCGAGAAGGGCTCCGTGGGCTCCAGCGGCGACCTGTGCCCCCTGGCCCACATGGTCATGCCCATGATCGGCGAGGGCGAGGCCGTCTATCAGGGCAAGGTGATGTCCGGCAAGGAGGCCATGGAGGCCGCCGGCATCCCCATCGTCCGCCTGAAGGCCAAGGAGGGCCTGGCCCTCATCAACGGCACCTGCGCCATGATGGGCGTGGCCACCCTGGCCGTGTATGACGCGGGCAACGTCATCAAGACCGCCGACATCGCCGCCGCCCTCACCGTGGACGCCCTGGAGGGCATCGTGGACCCCTATGACCCCCGCATCCAGATGATCCGGCCCCACAGCGGTCAGATCGACGTGGCCGCCAACTTCCGGCAGCTGCTGGCCGGCAGCGGCCTGACCGTCCACCAGAACGAGATCCGGGTCCAGGACGCCTACACCCTGCGCTGCCTGCCCCAGATCCACGGCGCCAGCCGCATGGCCTATGACTATGTCCGCCAGGTCATTGAGACCGAGATCAACTCGGTCACCGACAACCCCCTGATCTTCCCCGACAACGGCGACATCTTCTCCGGCGGCAACTTCCACGGCCAGCCCGTGGCCATCGCCATGGACACCCTGGGCATCGCCATGGCCGAGTACGCCAACGTGGCCGAGCGGCGCATCGAGCGCATGGTCAACCCCCAGCTCAGCGGCCTGCCCGGTTTCCTGACCCCCGTGGAGGGCATCAACGACGGCTTCATGGTGGCCCAGTACGCCGCCGCCGCCCTGGTGTCCGAGAACAAGGTGCTGGCCCACCCCGCCAGCGTGGACTCCATCCCCACCTCCGCCAACCAGGAGGACCACGTGAGCATGGGCACCATCGCCTCCCGGAAGGCCGCCACCATCATCAGCCACGTCCAGAGCGTGCTGGCGGTGGAGCTGATCTGCGCCGCCCAGGCGGTGGACTTCAAGGACCCCTCCAAGCTGGCCAAGGGCACCCGGGCCGCCTATGACACGGTGCGCAGCGAGGTCTCCTTCATGGAGAACGACCGGGCCATCTACCTGGATATGAACAAGGTGGCCGCCCAGATCCGCGCGGGCAAGTACGTCCAGGCCGTGGAGCAGGCCGTCGGCGCCCTGAAATAATGGTGTGACTTGGCGGCATCCGCCGCTGAGGATAATTCTCTCTCTTTTCTGCCCGCCTCCGGTCCCCTGCCGGAGGCGGGCAAAATGATGCCCCGGAGCCGTGAAGCTCCGGGGCATCATTGCTTACAGATCGATTTTTACTGCAAATCGGGGTGGTACTCCTTACAGGTGCACTTTTTCAAGGCGCGGGCGTTTTCTGCGGAAAACGCATACGCGCTTCGCGCGCCGCGCCTTCAAGGGGGGACCAGTCCCCCCTTGAGGATCCCCCAGCTCTCCGAGGGGGACGGAGGATTTTTGCCTTACTGCAGATCGGGGTGGTACTCCTTGCAGGTGCACTTCTTCCACTTCAGGCCGGAGCCGCAGGGGCAGGGATCGTTGCGGCCCACCCGGATG
>CALWYA010000034.1 GCA_944385645.1 uncultured Oscillospiraceae bacterium | reverse complement strand
TCTTGCCCTCGGCCTTCAGGGCGGGGTTGAACCGGAACAGGTTCCAGTAGCCGCACTCCACGGCCTTCTTCATCTCCGCCTGGCAGTTGGCCATGCCGCCCTTGATGGAGTGCATCTCGCAGGGGGCGTAGGCGATGATGAGGGAGGGGCCGTGATAGGCCTCGGCCTCGGCGATGGCCTTCAGGGTCTGGTTGGGGTTGGCGCCCATGGCCACCTGGGCCACATAGACATAGCCGTAGGTCATGGCGATCTCCGCCAGGCTCTTCTTGGGCATGGTCTTGCCGGCGGCGGCAAACTGGGCCACCTGGCCGATGTTGGAGGCCTTGGAGGCCTGTCCGCCGGTGTTGGAGTACACCTCGGTGTCGAACACGAAGATGTTCACGTCCTCGCCGGAGGCCAGCACGTGGTCCACGCCGCCGTAGCCGATGTCGTAGGCCCAGCCGTCGCCGCCGAAGATCCACACGGACTTCTTGTTCAGGTACTCCTTCTCATCCAGGATCTCCTTGACCAGCTTGCAGGCGTCGCACTGGCACAGAGTCTCGCCCTTGGCCTTCAGCTCCTCTCCGAAGGCGTGGATCTCCGGGTTGGCGTTGTCCAGCAGCTCGTCCACGGTGCACAGGCCGGCCTCCAGGGCGGCGACATACGCCTTGGCGGCCTCGCTGTTGGCGGCGCCGTCCTCCATGGTGTCCAGCCACTTCTGGCCGGCCTCCTTCAGGGCGGGAACGGTCCAGTCCTTGGCGATCAGCTCCCGGGTCTTGGCGGCCAGGCGCTGGCGGACGGCGTTCTGGCCCAGGTACAGGCCCAGGCCGTGCTCGGCGTTGTCCTCAAACAGGGAGTTGGCCCAGGCGGGACCCTTCCCCTCGGCGTCGGTGGTGTAGGGGGAGGTGGCGGCGGGACCGCCCCAGATGGAGGAGCAGCCGGTGGCGTTGGAGACGTACATCCGGTCGCCGAACAGCTGGGTGATCAGGCGGGCGTAGGCGGTCTCGGCGCAGCCGGCGCAGGAGCCGGAGAACTCCAGCAGAGGCTTCTTGAACTGGGAGCCCTTCACGGTCAGGTCGGCCATGTCCTCCTTGACGGAGACGTTGGCCACCATGTAGTCGAACACGTCCTGCTGCTCGGCCTCCTGCTCCTGGGGCACCATGGTCAGGGCCTTGGTGGGGCAGGTGTTGGCGCACACATAGCAGCCCATGCAGTCCAGGGGGCTGATGGCCAGGGCGTACTGGTACACGCCCTTGCCCTTGCCGGCCTTCACGTCCACGATCTTGGACGCGGCGGGGGCCTTCTGGGCCTCCTCCTGGGTCAGGGCGAAGGGACGGATGGTGGCGTGGGGGCAGACGTAGGCGCACTGGTTGCACTGGATGCACTTGGCGCTGTCCCAGGTGGGCACCATGACGGCCACGCCCCGCTTCTCATAGGCGGAGGCGCCCTGCTCGAAGGTGCCGTCGGCGTGGGGCACGAAGGCAGAGACGGGCAGGCTGTCGCCGTCCATGCGGTCCACGGGGTCCAGGATGGTGTTGACCATGTCCACCAGCTTGGCGGGGCCGGTGTGCTTGCTCACCTTGGCCTCGTCCTGGGCGTCGGCCCAGGCGGCGGGCACGTCGATCTTCACATAGGCGGTGGCGCCGGCGTCGATGGCCTTGTGGTTCATGTCCACCACGTCCTGGCCCTTCTTCAGGTAGGAGTGGGTGGCGGCGTCCTTCATATACTGGATGGCCTCGGCCTCGGGCATCACCTTGGCCAGGGAGAAGAAGGCGGACTGCAGGATGGTGTTGGTCCGCTTGCCCATGCCGATCTGGGCGGCCAGGTCGATGGCGTTGATGGTGTACAGCTGGATATTGTTCTTGGCAATATACCGCTTGGCGGAGGCGGACAGGTGGTGCTCCAGCTCAGCGGGGGTCCACTGGCAGTTGATCATGAACACGCCGCCCGGCTTCACGTCCCGGACCATGGGGAAGTCCTTGGTCACATAGGAGGGGTTGTGGCAGGCCACGAAGTCGGCCTTGTTGATATAGTAGGGGGCCCGGATGGGCTTGTCGCCGAAGCGCAGGTGGCTGATGGTGACGCCGCCGGTCTTCTTGGAGTCGTACTGGAAGTAGGCCTGCACGTACTTGTCGGTGTGGTCGCCGATGATCTTGATGGAGTTCTTGTTGGCGCCCACGGTGCCGTCGCCGCCCAGGCCCCAGAACTTGCACTCGATGGTGCCCTCGGCGGCGGTGTTGGGGGCGTCGTGCTCGGCCAGGGAGGTGTGGGTCACGTCGTCCACGATGCCCATGGTGAAGTGGTTCATGGGCTTGTCCTTGGCCAGGTTTTCATAGACGGCAAAGACGCTCTTGGGCGGGGTGTCCTTGGAGCCCAGGCCGTACCGGCCGCCCACCACGGTCTTGTCGGTGATGCCGGCCTCGGACAGGGCGGTGATCACGTCCAGGTACAGGGGGTCGCCCTGGGAGCCGGACTCCTTGGTGCGGTCCAGCACGGCGATCTTCTTGGCGGTGGCGGGGATGGCGGCCAGGAGCTTGTCCGCCCGGAAGGGCCGGTACAGGCGCACCTTGATCAGGCCCACCTTCTCGCCGTGGGCGTTCAGGTAGTCGATGACCTCCTCGGCCACGTCGCAGATGGAGCCCATGGCGATGATCACCCGGTCGGCGTCGGGCGCGCCGTAGTAGTTGAACAGCTGATAATCGGTGCCCAGCTTGGCGTTGATCTTGCCCATGTACTCCTCCACGATCTCGGGGAGCGCGTCGTAGTACTTGTTGGCAGCCTCGCGGTGCTGGAAGAAGATGTCGCCGTTCTCGTGGGAGCCGCGCATGGTGGGGTGCTCGGGGTTCAGCGCGCGCTTGCGGAAGGCCTCCACGGCGTCCATATCCACCATCTCGGCCAGATCCTTGTAGTCCCAGATGGCGACCTTCTGGATCTCGTGGGAGGTACGGAAGCCGTCAAAGAAGTTGATGAAGGGGACGCGGCCCTTGATGGCGGAGAGGTGGGCCACAGGAGCCAGGTCCATAACCTCCTGCACGTTGCCCTCGGCCAGCATGGCAAAGCCGGTCTGGCGGCAGGCCATCACGTCGGAGTGGTCGCCGAAGATGTTCAGAGACTGGGCGGCCACGGTACGGGCGGACACGTGGAAGACACCGGGCAGCAGCTCGCCGGCGATCTTGTACATGTTGGGGATCATCAGCAGCAGGCCCTGGGAGGCGGTGTAGGTGGTGGTCAGCGCGCCCGCGTTCAGAGAGCCGTGCACCGTACCGGCGGCGCCCGCCTCAGACTGCATCTCGATGACCTTGACGGTGGTGCCGAAAATATTTTTCTGGCCCTGAGCCGCCCACTGATCCACATAGTCGGCCATGGGGCTGGACGGGGTGATGGGGTAAATGCCGGCCACTTCCGTAAAGGCGTAGCTGACATAAGCCGCGGCATTGTTGCCGTCCATGGTTTTGAACTTTCTTGCCATTGAGTTCCCTACTTTCTTCCTTATTTGGGGGCGCGGCTGCGCGCCCGGAGCCCTCTCTGCCCATTGTACAGCCTTGTTCCCGTCCGGCCATTCCGAAAACAGTTATCATCTCTATAACTGTTTTCCTATACCCGGACGGGACACGCCGCACCCGCAGAGAAGGCGCCGGTTTCCGAAGCCTGTACAGAGAGTAGTGTATCACTTTTTTTCGGATTTGTAAACTTTTCGCCGGGGATTTTTTCTGTGGGGGCCGCCCGGCCCGCCGAGGCCCGGGCAACACAGCGCCGCCGCGCCGACACAGGGTCGGCGCGGCGGCAGTTTTCTGTTCAAACAGGGGTTGCTTCACAGATCAGGCTCACAGTCCGAACCCGGTCTGAACGGCAATGACCATCAAGATACACTCGGTGATGAACAGGCAGATGAACACGGGCACAAACCACTTCCACCACTTCTCGATCTTGATCCCGGCCAAACTGCACATAACGGCGGTCATGCCAGTGGGCCACAGGCTGTTGGTCAGGCCGTCGCTCATCTGGAAGGCCAGCACAGCGGTCTCACGGGAGAAGCCCAGAATATCGGCCAGAGGAGCCATAATGGGCATGGAGGTGGCCGCCTGACCGGAGCCGGAACCGATGAAGAAGCTGATGACGGTCTGGACACACAGCATAGCCACGCCGGACAGCCAAGTGGGCACGGCGGACAGGGGCAGGGAGGCGTAGTACACCACGGTGTCGATGATGCAGCCCTCCTGGAGCACGATCAGGATGGCGCGGGCGATGCCAATGACCATACAGGCCATAGCGATGTCCTTGAAGCCGTCGGCGAACTTCTCAGCAATGCCATTGGGGCCGTAGCCCATAATGATGGCGCTGATAATGCCCATGATGATAAAGACGGCGGACAGTTCCTGGAAGTACCAGCCGTAGGTGCGGCTGCCGTAGACGATGACGGCGATGCCGATGACCAGAACGGCCAGGACCAGCTTTTCACGGATGCCGAAGGGGTGATTGTGGATCTCCTCCTCGCTCATGGCAAACTTGGAGGGGCCGTCAGAGTAGACCAGACTCTTGGTGGGGTCGGCCTGGATCTTCAGGGCATAGCGCATGGTCAGCGCGGAACCCACCACGATAAAGCAGGCGTGGCAGAACATCCGGAAGGGAATACCCGTCATGGTGGGCAGTCCGGCCACGCCCTGGGCCAGACCCACGGTGAAGGGATTGATGGTAGCGCCGGAATAGCCCAGGCCGGCGCCCAGAGCCACAATGGCAAGGCCAACCACCGCGTCATACCCCAGGGCGATACAGATGCCCACAAACACCGGGATGAATGGGAACAGCTCTTCGTACAAACCGATTGTGGAGGAGCCGGCGCCCAGCACCGTGATGAAGATGGGAATCAGCGCCACCCTGGCCTTTCCTTTCAACGCCTTCAGCAAGAAGGCTACCAGACCGTTGAAGGCGCCGCTGGAAATGATGATGCCAATGGCGGCGTAGGAGATGAACACGAAGAACACCACGCCGGCGGCATCGTTCATACCAACATAGAGGGCCTGAACCATCTGGAAGGGGCCAACCGGGCTGGCGTCGATTTCGTGATAGGTGCCGGGGACGACGACCTCAGTGCCGTTGGCATTGATCTCCCGGTCAAACTCACCGGCGGGCAGGATCCAGGTCAGCAGGGTACATACCACGATGACGCAGACCAGCAGCAGGTAAATGTGGGGTGCTGAAAACTTTTTCTTTTTCTCCAGAGTCTTTCCTGTACTCATGTTTTGATTTCCTCCTTTTCTCCCTAATCATGAATGGAATCCTCTCTTCTGGCGGACCGGATCAGGTCCGCTTCCCTTTCCCCCTTTCGGTCAAGAATTCAGCTTCTTCTCCTTCTGCTCCTCATAGGAATGCTGGACGTCCTCCCGGAACTGGGCGTCGGTCAGCGTCCGGTACACCAGGCTGGCGATCAGCTGAGCGCCTACGGCGACGGCCTCGTGGCCTTTGGGCTTGATGGTCTCGTCCCGGAACTGCTCGGTGTGCAGGGCGTAGAAGGTGTCGGAAATGGACAGCTGCGGCTGAATGGTGGGGCAGTGATAGCTCACGTTGCCCACGTCGGAGGAGCCGCAGGGGGTGGGCACCGGCTCATAGTCCTGGCCCAGCTCCTCGAACAGCTGCATGGTGGCCTGCTCCAGCACGGGGACCCGGACCATGTCGGCGAAGTCCTCGAAGCCCTTGGCAAAGGACACGTCGCAGTCCAGCGCCAGGCAGGCGCCCTTGGCGCAGTTGCGGACGGCCTCGTCCATCTGCTCCAGCTTGCCCTGGGAGTCGGTGCGGATCTCCAGACGGACCACCGCCTTGGCGGGCAGGATGTTGGGGAATACGCCGCCCTCGGTGATGACGCCGTTCACATGGATGTCGGGGGTGAAGCACTCCCGGCGGGCGTCGATCAGGTCCAGGAACTTCCGGGCGCAGGCCAGGGCGCTGTGCCCCTTCCAGGGGCCGGCCACCGCGTGGGCGGACAGGCCGGTGAACTCGATGATGTAGTTGCGCAGGCTGAGCACGTCCATGTCGGCCATGCTCTTGCCGCCGCTCCAGCTGTGGATCATCAGGGCCAGGGACAGGCCGTCAAAGGCCCCCTTGGCCGCCATGGGCACCTTGGCCCCGGCCTCCTCCTCGGCAGGCGTACCGTAGACGTAGACCTTGCCCTTGAACTTGTCCTTCAGCTCGGTCATGGCCAGCGCGGCCAGCACCGACATGGAGCCGTGGGCGTTGTGCCCGCAGCCGTGGCCGATCCCGGGCAGGGCGTCGTACTCCACCAGGATGCCCACCGCGGGGCCGTCCCCGTTGTCCAGCACCCCCCGGAAGGCGGTGGGGTGGCCCAGATAGGGGTACTCCACCTCATAGCCGGCCTGGCGCAGGATGTCCACGATCTCCTGGCTGGAGCGGAACTCCTGGTCGGAGACCTCGGGGTGGGCGTACAGGTCGTCGCACAGGTCCACCGCCGTCTGCTGGTGCTTGCGCACCGCCTCGGTAATGAAAGGCTGTAAGAGCTTGTTCTCCATGACAATTCCTCCTGACTTGACTGGTCCGAATTTCCCGGCGTCCGCCGGCCTTCCGGCGGCACCGGATCATTGCTGGTGAAATTATACCAAGAATGTCCCGTCCAGTCAATCCGCCTTTGTATACTTACTACAAAATTCTGGTCCGTTTCACCGGAAGAAAACTCCCGTTTTTTCGTATTCTGACGCAAAACCATAACGAAACACTGCTGTACTGAATTTTTTAAGGTATTTTTATTCGTCGAATTAGCAGTTCAGTCGTCTGTTTCATTATATCGTTGAAGCGCCGGTCCGTCAAGTTAAATTTGACGCGCTTTTCTCCGCGGAGATGAAACCTGCCAAACTCACCGGGCCTGCTCGGCGAGCCAGTTGGCCGCGCACTGGGCCATCAGGCCGGCCCCCTTCCAGAAGACCGACTCGTCCAGGCAGAACCGGGGGTGGTGGGCCCCGTACACCTCCCCGTCCAGGGGACAGGGGGCGGAGCTCACCAGGACGAAGAAGCAGCCCGGCTTCTCCCGGAAGAAGAAGGCGGCGTCCTCTCCGCCGGTCATGCCGTGGGGCAGGATGTTGACCTGCTCCTCCCCCAGGGCGGCCCGGGCGGTGCGCAGGAAGGACTCCACCATGGCCCGGTCGTTGACCAGGGCGGGGTAGCCGTCCACAAAGTCCACCGTGCAGCTGGCCTGCATCATGGCCGCCGTCTGCTGGGCGATCTGGCGGATGCGGTCCAGCACGCGGTCCCGAGTCCGGGGGGAGGCGTTGCGGATGGTCCCCTTTAGGGTGGCGTCCTCGGGGATCACGTTGAAGGTGCCCCGGCCCGCCTCCACGCTGGCGATGGTGATGACCACGCTGTCATAGGGGTCGGTCTCCCGGCTGACGATGTACTGGAGATTCTGGATGATCTGGGCGGCGATCACCACCGGGTCCACGCACTTGTGGGGGTTGGCCCCGTGGCCGCCCAGGCCGGTGATATGGATGATCACCTGGTCGTCGGCGGCGGTGGACTCCGCCCAGGTCACGTCCACCGTCCGCTCCCCGGCCCCGCTGAACAGGTTGCCGATGTGCTGGGCGAAGATGGCGTCCACGTCCTCCATCACCCCGTCCTTCACCATGGGCTCGGCCCCGCCGGGGCCCTCCTCCGCGGGCTGGAAGATCAGCTTGACCGTCCCCTTCAGCTCCGCCTCGTGCTCCTTGAGCAGCTTGGCCGCCCCCAGCAGCATGGCGGTGTGGCTGTCGTGGCCGCAGGCGTGCATGTTCCCGTTGTGGGAGGCGTAGGGCAGGCCGGTGTCCTCCTCGATCTTCAGCCCGTCCATGTCCGCCCGGAGGGCCACCGTCTTGCCCGGCCCGCCCCCGATGCGCACCGTCATCCCCGAGTGGCCCGGGTACTCCTGCCAGGTCAGGCCCAGCTCGGCGAGCACCTTCTGGACATAGGCGCTGGTCTGGGGCAGCACCAGCCCCGTCTCCGGGATCTGGTGCAGATCCCGCCGCCAGGACACCAGCTGGTCCTGGAGCTGCCGCGCCTGTTGAAACATCTCTGTCATGGTGGAACCTCCTTTGATCAAATCCGCAAGTTTCGGGGCGCTCCCCCCGGAATTTCAGTTCATTATAGAGAGAAGCCGTCGATGCTTCGTCGATAAATCGCCGAAGCGCCCGGGCTTGCAATTTCCGGCGGGAGCGGATACAATAGCGGTAAGAACCGCAAGGAGAGGAGGTGCGGACATGGTATGCTCCGTCCGCTCGCTGGGGATCCACGGGGTCACCGGCTATCCGGTGAGCGCCGAGTGCGATCTGTCCGGCGGGCTGCCCGCCTTCACGGTGGTGGGCCTGCCCGACGCGGCGGTGAACGAGGCCCGGGAGCGGGTGCGCGCCGCCATCAAGAACTGCTGCTTCTCCTTCCCCGTCAGCCGGATCACCGTCAACCTGGCCCCCGCCCACGTGAAGAAGGTGGGCACCCTGTACGACCTGCCCATGCTGGTGGGCATCCTGGCCGCCGGGGGGCAGCTGCGCCTGCCCCGGGAGAACTGCGCCTTCGTGGGGGAGCTGTCCCTGTCCGGGGAGCTGCGGCCCTGCGCCGGCATGCTGCCCATGGCCCTGGCCGCCAGGCGGGCGGGCATTGAGGCCCTCTACGTCCCCGAGGACAACGCCGCCGAGGCCACCCTGGCCGAGGGGCCGGCGGTCTATCCGGTGCATGATGTGGCGCAGCTGGTCCGCCACTTCACCGGGGAGGAGCCCATCTCCCCCGCCCCCACCTGGCAGCCCGGGGAGGACGCCGCCCGGTGCCCCGACTTCTCCGACGTGAAGGGGCAGGAGCAGGTAAAGCGGGCCCTGGAGATCGCCGCCGCCGGAGGACACAGCCTGCTCATGTCGGGTCCCCCGGGGACGGGCAAGTCCATGCTGGCCCGGCGGCTGCCCGGCATCCTCCCGGACATGACCCGGCAGGAGGCCCTGGAGTGCACCGAGATCCACTCGGTGATGGGGCTGACCACCCCGGAGCGCCCCCTCATCTCCCTGCGCCCCTTCCGCTCTCCCCACCACACTGTCTCCTCCACCGGCATGGCCGGCGGCGGCTCCAACCCCCGGCCGGGGGAGATCTCCCTGGCCCACAACGGGGTGCTCTTTTTGGACGAACTGCCCGAGTTCCCCAAGGAGGTGCTGGAGGTGCTGCGGCAGCCCATGGAGGACGGTCAGGTGCAGATCTCCCGGGCGGCGGGCACCGTCACCTACCCCAGCCGCTTTATGCTGGTGTGCGCCATGAACCCCTGCAAGTGCGGCTGGTACGGCCATCCCTCCGGCCGGTGCAAGTGCACCGAGGCCGAGGTGAAGAAGTACCTCTCCCGGCTGTCCGGCCCCCTGCTGGACCGGCTGGACCTGTTCGTGGAGGTGGCTCCCCTGGAGTTCGACGAGCTGGCCCAGCGGGAGAAGGCCGAGTCCTCCGCCCGGGTGAAGGAGCGGGTGGACGCCGCCCGGGCCCGGCAGACCGCCCGGGAGGGGGACACCGGCGTGCCCTGCAACGCCCGGCTGGGCCGGGAGGGGCTGGACCGGTTTTGCGCCCTGGACGAGGGATGTCAGAGGCTGATGAAGGGGGCCTTTGACCGCATGGGCCTCACCGCCCGCAGCTATGACCGCATCCTCCGGGTGGCCCGGACCATCGCCGACCTGGACGGCAGCGAGGCCATCTCCCCCGCCCATCTGGCCGAGGCCCTCCAGTACCGCCCGCCGGCCTATCTTCGGCGGTGACAACCCTTCCCGCACAAGACGCGGAGGGCGAATCGCCCCCCGCGTCTTGCCATACCTTTTTGGTCTTGCAAATATATAATAGTGGTACTTTTCATTATAACCGTTTTGCGATAAAATACAAGCCAGGAGGAGGACGTCGGAAGAAATTCAGACGTTTTCACAAAACGGAATTGGACACTATAAAAAAGGAGGAGTTTCCCATGAACACAGCAGACGCCATGACCATCAAGCTGGACTACGAT
This sequence comes from uncultured Oscillospiraceae bacterium, assembly GCA_944385645.1. Lineage (GTDB taxonomy): Bacteria > Bacillota > Clostridia > Oscillospirales > Oscillospiraceae > Lawsonibacter. Next base: position 1,472 of record CALWYA010000034.1, on the reverse strand, counting down.
CTGCCCGAGTATCCTCAGTTCGATCCCCAGTACCGCCGCGCTCCCCGCCGTGAGAGCCACCTGTCCGAGTCGGACAAGGTCCTGGCCATCAAGAACGCCCTGCGCTACATCCACCCCGACCATCACGAGCAGATGGCCAAGGAGTTCGCCCAGGAGCTGGAGGAGCACGGCCGCATCTACGGCTACCGCTTCCGCCCCGCCGGCAAGCTGTACGGCAAGCCCATCGACGAGTACAAGGGCGCCTGCATCGAGGGCCGGGCCATCCAGGTCATGATCGACAACAACCTGGACTTCGACGTGGCTCTGTACCCCTACGAGCTGGTCACCTACGGTGAGACCGGCCAGGTCTGCCAGAACTGGATGCAGTACCGGCTGATCAAGAAGTACCTGGAGGTCCTGACCGACGAGCAGACCCTGGTGGTCATGTCCGGCCACCCCCTGGGCCTGTTCCACAGCCACAAGCTGGCTCCCCGTGTCATCATCTCCAACGGTCTGATGGTGGGCACCTTCGACGACCAGAAGAACTTCAACCGGGCCGCCGCTCTGGGCGTGGCCAACTACGGTCAGATGACCGCCGGCGGCTGGATGTACATCGGGCCCCAGGGCATCGTCCACGGCACCTTCAACACCCTGCTCAACGCCGGCCGTCTGAAGCTGGGCATCCCCCAGGACGGCAACCTGGCCGGCCGTCTGTTCGTGTCCGCCGGTCTGGGCGGCATGTCCGGCGCCCAGGGCAAGGCCGCTGAGATCGCCGGCGCCGCCTCCATCATCGCCGAGGTGGACGACTCCCGCATCGACACCCGGTACACCCAGGGCTGGGTCAGCCACCGCACCGACAGCCTGGACGAGGCCTGGGCCATCGCCAAGGAGCACATGGAGAAGAAGGAGCCCTGCGCCGTCGCCTATCACGGCAACGTGGTGGACCTGCTGGAGTACCTGTACGACAACAACATCCACGTGGACCTGCTCTCCGACCAGACCTCCTGCCACGTGCCCTATGACGGCGGCTACTGCCCCCAGGGCCTGACCTTCGAGCAGCGCACCGAGATGCTGGACAAGGATCCCGAGGGCTTTGCCAAGCTGGTGGACAAGACCCTGCAGCACCACTATGAGATGATCTGCAAGCTCCACGAGCGGGGGACCTACTTCTTCGACTACGGCAACAGCTTCCTGAAGGCCGTGTACGACACCGGCGTCAAGAGCATCTGCAAGAACGGCGAGAACGACCTGGACGGCTTCATCTTCCCCTCCTATGTGGAGGACATCCTGGGTCCCTGCCTGTTCGACTTCGGCTACGGCCCCTTCCGCTGGTGCTGCCTGTCCCGGAACCCCGAGGATCTGGACAAGACCGACGCCGCCGCCGCCGAGTACATCAAGGAGCACAACCGCCGCTATCAGGACTATGACAACTATGTCTGGGTCCGGGACGCCAAGAAGAACAAGCTGGTGGTGGGCACCCAGTGCCGCATCCT
>CALWYA010000033.1 GCA_944385645.1 uncultured Oscillospiraceae bacterium | reverse complement strand
GCCCGGCTCATGAGCCAGGCCCTGCGGAAGCTGGCCGGCTCCATCTCCAAGACCAACTGCATAGTCATCTTCATCAACCAGCTCCGGGAGAAGGTGGGGGTCATGTACGGCAACCCCGAGGTGACCACCGGCGGCCGGGCCCTGAAGTTCTACGCCTCGGTGCGCATCGACGTGCGCCGGATCGAGGCGCTGAAGAACGGCAGCGAGATCGTGGGCAGCCGCACCCGGGCCAAGATCGTGAAGAACAAGGTGGCGCCCCCCTTCCGGGAGGCCGAGTTTGACATCCTCTACGGCGAGGGCATCTCCAAGTGGGGCGAGCTGGTGGACCTGGGGGTCAAGCTGGACATTCTCCAGAAGTCGGGCTCCTGGTTCGCCATGGGGGAGACCCGCCTGGGCCAGGGCCGGGACGCCGCCAAGCAGTACCTGAAGGACAACCCCGAGCTGGCCGAGCACATCGAATCCGAGATCCGGGCCAACTCCTACAAGCTCATGAGCAAGCAGGCCCAGATCGCCGCCCGGGCCGCCGGCCGGGCGGTGGACGTGTCCGCCGACGACTTTGACGACGGCTCCGACCGGGAGTAAGCTCCCATGGTGATCCGGGAGCTCAAGCCCTCTCAGCGGGTGGAGGGCCGGTGGCTGGCGGTGCTGGAGGACGGCTCCATCCTGCGGCTGGGGGAGGGCGAGGTGGTCCGCTTCGCCCTCTACGCCGGGAAGGAGCTCACCGACCAGGAGGCCCTGGACATCCAGGACTGCGCCCGCCGCAGCGGCCTGAAGGAGAAGGCCCTGGCCCTGCTCACCAGAAAGCCCCAGTCCCGGAGGGAACTGGGGCGAAAGCTGCGGGAGTGGGAGGCATCCGACCAGGAGGCCGAGGCCATCTGCGACCGCCTGGAGGAGCTGGGCTATCTCAACGACGGCCAGTACGCCGCCCTGGTGGTCCGGCACTACGCCGCCCGGGGCTATGGAGAGAAGAAGCTCCGGGACGAGCTCTACCGCCGGGGGGTGCCCCGGGCCCTGTGGGAGGACGCCCTGGACCAGCTGGAGGGGCCGGAGGGGGCCATCGACGCCTTCCTGGCCAAGAAGCTGTCCGGCGCCCCGGACGACCCCAGGGCCGTCCAGAGGGCCGCCGACGCCCTGGCCCGCCGGGGATTCTCCTGGTCCGACATCCGGGAGGGCCTGCGCCGCTGGGGGGCGGAGGTGGAGGACTAGTCGGCCTCGCCCATCAGGGTGAGCATGATTTGACCGCCGAACTGGGCCCCGGTCCGGAAGGCGTCCAATTCCTGCCTTCGCAGGGCGGCCCTCAGTTGGGGGAGGAAGTCCGGCGGAAGGTGGTCGGAAGCGGCGTCAAGGGCCGAGCGCACCGCCTGCGGCAGGCCCTGAACGGGGTCTCGCTGAAAGAGATACAGGGGCTCGTTGTGGTACAAGGCGGCGAAATAGTCAAACATGCGGTTCCCTCCCTAAAAGTTACCTCTGAGTAGATTTTACTCTACTTAGAGGTAAAAGTCAAGAGGATATTTTTATGGATGAGATCAATTTGGTCGGCGAACGGCTCTATCAACTGCGCAAGGCGCGCCAGCTGAGCCAAAAGCAGCTGGGAGACGAAGTTGGCCTGTCCCATAAGGCAATCAGTACCATAGAGAGCGGGACGCGCGGCACTACGATTGAAAAGCTAGTCCTGCTGGCCAAATATTTTCACGTATCGACCGACTACCTCCTGGGCATTACCGACGACCCCACCTGGAGGGGACGGTAGGCCGCGCCCGACTTTGAACCACAACAAGAAAGAAGGACACCTATGAAGATCATCGTAGACGCCATGGGCGGGGACAACGCCCCCCAGGCCCCGGTGCTGGGGGCCATCCAGGCCAACAAGGAGTATGGGGTGGACATCACCCTGGTGGGCCGGGGGGAGGACATCCTGAAGGTCCTGGCCGACAACGGCATCGCCGACCTGCCTGCCGGGGTGGAGATCGCCCACGCCAGCGAGGTGGTGGAGATGTGCGACAACCCGGCCACCGCCTTCCGGGAGAAGAAGGACTCCTCCCTCACCGTGGGTCTGAACCTGCTGAAGAGCGGGGCGGGGGACGCCTTCGTGTCCGCCGGCTCCACCGGCGCCCTGCTGTCCGGGGCCACCCTGGTGGTCAAGCGCATCAAGGGCATCCGCCGGGCGGCCCTGGCCCCGGTGGTGCCCACCGGGAACGGCGGGGCGGTGCTCATCGACTGCGGGGCCAACGCCGAGTGTCCCCCGGAGTACCTGATCCAGTTCGCCTACATGGGTTCCTACTACGCCGAGCACGTCCTGGGCCGGCCCGAGCCAAAGGTGGGCCTGTTGAACATCGGGGTGGAGCCCTCCAAGGGCACCAGCCTCCAGACTACCGTCTACCCCCTCCTCCAGGAGGCGGCCGCCCAGGGGCGGATCAACTTCGTGGGCAACGTGGAGGCCCGGGAGGCGGTGGAGGGGGCGGTGGACGTCATCGTTTCCGACGGCTACTCCGGCAACATCTTCCTGAAGACCATGGAGGGCACCGGCCTGTTCATGGCCCGGGAGATGAAGAAGATGTTCAAGAAGAACGCCCTGACCATGCTGGCCGCCGCCCTGGTGTCCGGGGGTCTGAAGGACTTCAAGAAGCTCATGAGCGCCGACGAGGTGGGGGGGACCGCCCTGGTGGGCATCTCCAAGCCGGTCATCAAGGCCCACGGCTCCTCCAACGCCCTGGCCATCCAGAACGCCGTCCGCCAGGCCAGCCGGTACGTCTCCTCCGGCATCATCGAGAGCATCGCCGAGAACATCGACCAGATGCGCCTGGACGCCGGCCCGGTGAAGGAAGAATAAGGCTCGAAAGATACAGCGCCCGCCTCGGGAGAGGCGGGCGCTGAACCATTACTTGGGCTTGGACCTCCCCACCAGGGCGATGAGGAAGCCGAAGAACAGGGCGGCGGTGATACCCCCCGCGGCGGCGGAGGCCCCGCCGGTGAAGGCCCCCAGCAGGCCGTCCTGGGCCACCGCCTCCCGGGCGCCGCGGGCCAGCAGGTGGCCGAAGCCGGTGAGGGGCACCGTGGCCCCGGCCCCCGCCCAGTCGGCCAGGGGCTGATAGAGCCCCAGGGCGCTGAGCACCACCCCGGCGGTGACGTAGAGCACCAGAATTTTGGCCGGGGTGAGGGCGGTCCTGTCGATGAGCAGCTGTCCGAGGACGCACAGGGCGCCCCCGCACAGGAAGGCTTTCCCATATTCCATGGCAAACTTCCCCCTTTACGGTGCGGCGATGGCCACCGCGTGGCAGATGCCGGGGACGCTCTCCCCCTGGAAGGCGGAGGTGGGGGAGTGGAGGGCCCCGGTGGGGCAGAACAGGAGGTTTTTCCACCGCCCCTCCCGCAGCCCGTTGAGCAGCAGGCCGGTGAGCACCGCCGCGCAGCAGCCGCACCCCGAGCCCCCGCAGTGGACGTCCTGCCGCTGGGCGTCGAAGATGAGGGCCCCGCAGTCGGCGTGGTTGGACAGGCGCAGGTCCTCCCCCTCCAGCAGCTCCAGCAGCAGCTGGCTGCCCAGGCTCCCCAGGTCGCCGGTGACGATCAGGTCGTAAAAGTCCGGGGACCGGCCGGTGTCCCGCAGGTGGGCGGCGATGGTGTCGCAGGCGGCGGGGGCCATGGCCGCCCCCATGTTGTTGGTGTCGGTGATCCCCTTGTCCACGATCTTCCCCGCCGTCACGTGGGTGATCCGGGGGCCGTCCCCCTCCCGGGACAGGACGGCCGCCCCCGAGGCGGTCACCGTCCACTGGGCGGTGGGGGTGCGCTGGCCGCCGTACTCCAGGGGGGTGCGGTACTGCCGCTCGGCGGTGCAGAAGTGGGAGGACACCACCACTCCCGCCCGCCGGCCGAAGCCCCCGTCCAGGACCAGGGAGGCCAGGATCAGCCCCTCCCCCATGGTGGAGCAGGCCCCGTACAGGCCGTAGAAGGGGACCTGCTGTCCCCGGGCGGCGTAGGAGGAGCCGATGCACTGGTTGAGCAGGTCGCCGGCAAAGAGCCAGTCCAGGCCGGAGACGGCCAGACCGCCCTTGTCCAGGGCCAGCCCCAGGGCCCGCTTCTGCATGGCGCTCTCCGACTTCTCCCAGGTAGCCTCCCCGAAGGTGTCGTCCCCGTCGATATAGTCGAAGGAGGGGGCCAGGGGGCCCTCCCCCTCCTTTTTGCCCGCCACGTTGGCCCAGGCGGCGAAGCGGACGGGGGCCTCCAGCGCCGCCGTCTGCGCCCCCAGCTTTTTGTCGGTCATGTTCCAGCCTCCCCGGATGTTCTCCCGGCTAGTTTGGCCGGGGCGGGGAAAAATATACTTGAACCCGGGCCGGTCAGCCGATATAATGGAGGGGACCCCGTGCCGCTGTCTCCTCCCGCCCTCTGCGGGAGGGGATGCGGTGCGGTCAGGAGAAAACTCGGGGAAAGGGGAGCTTGCCGTGGAACACTGGGTGGAGATCGACCCGGAGGTGGAGACCGCGCCGGAGCTGGAGGAGGCCCTGCGCCAGGCCGTGGAAGGGGCCCTGGCGGCGGAGGGGGTGGACGTGCCCTGTGTGGTAGAGATCTGCCTCACCGACGATGAGGGCATCCACCAGACCAATTTGGACATGCGGGGGGTGGACGCCCCCACCGACGTGCTGTCCTTCCCCATGTTCGAGCTGGAGCCGGGGGAGAAGCCCCGGGCGGAGTGGGCCGACCCAGACACGGACAAGGTCCTGCTAGGGGACATGATGATCTCCCTGGAGCGGGCCCGGGCCCAGGCGGCGGAGTACGGCCACAGCCTGGAGCGGGAGGTGTGCTATCTGGCCGTCCACTCGGTGCTCCACCTGCTGGGGTACGACCACCTGGACGAGGGGCCCATGAAGCGTCAGATGCGGGCGCGGGAGGAGGCCATCCTGGGGGAGCTGGGTATCACCCGGGGGGAGGAGACGCCATGAACATCAAACTGATCCCCATTGTGGAGGAAGTGCCGGAGGCGGAAGCCCAGGAGGAAAAACTAGGGCCGGCGGATCTGGCCCTGGTGGCCGGCGCGATCTGCGCCGCGTTGGCGGCCTTTGCGCTGATCTGGAAGCGGATCGTGAGAAGATAAAAAAGACGGGAAATCGTTCCCACCCAAAAGAGGGAGGATCATCTGTTATGTCAACCATTAAGAAGTGCGGCATCATCACCATTTGCGGCCGGCCCAATGTGGGCAAGTCCACCCTGACCAACGCTCTGGTGGGGGACAAGGTTGCCATCGTCACCAACAAGCCCCAGACCACCCGGAACCGCATCTGCGGGGTGCTCACCCGGGGGGAGAGCCAGTTCGTGTTCGTGGACACCCCCGGCCTGCACAGGGCCCGCACCCGCCTGGGGGACTACATGGTGGAGGTGGTGCGCCAGTCGGTGGCCGACGTGGACGCCGTTGTGCTGGTGGTGGAGCCCATCCCCCACGTCGGCGCCCCGGAGGAGGAGCTCATCGCCCGCATCAAGGGCCTGAACTGCCCCTCGGTGCTGGTGGTCAATAAGGTGGACACCCTGGAGCGCAAGGAGGCCCTGCTGGAGGTCATCCAGGTGTACAGCCAGGCCCACGGCTTCACCGCCGTGGTCCCCCTCTCCGCCAAGACCGGCGAGGGGGTGGAGGAGCTGCTGGGGGTGCTGGAGGACTTCCTGCCCCAGGGGCCCCAGCTGTTCCCCGAGGACATGACCTCCGACCAGCCGGAGCGGCAGATGATGGCCGAGATCCTGCGGGAGAAGCTCCTGCTGTGCCTGGACAAGGAGATCCCCCACGGCACCGCCGTGGAGATCACCCGGTTCTCCGAGCGGGAGGACGAGGTCATCGAGGTGGACGCCACCATCTACTGCGAGAAGAACAGCCACAAGGGCATCATCATCGGCAAAGGGGGGGCCATGCTGAAAAAGGTCTCCTCCCTGGCCCGCCAGGACATGGAGCGGTTTATGGGGACCAAGATCTACCTCCAGACCTGGGTGAAGGTGAAAGAAAACTGGAGAGACAACCCCGCCGCCATCCAGAATTTTGGGTATCATAAGGAATGATCGGCTAGAGAGTAGCTTGTCAAAAAACCTCTGTTAAGACGGAGTTACCCGAGTTTTGGCGGGGGAGCGCGAGGGGGCGGCAGCCCGCCTCGCGTGGGATCAAATGCCCTGAACGCCTTGCCGCGCAAGGCGTTCAGCGAGCGAAGTGAGGACTTTTCCGCCGCGCGGCGGCGGGAAAGTAACGGCATTTTTGAAGGCTGTCGAAAAGGCCAAGGCCTTTTCGACAGCCTGAGGAGAGGAGCCCCGGAGAGATCCGGGGCTCCTCTCCTTTTGAGAGGCGCGGAAAAAACTTCAAAAAGAGCGGCTGCCGCTGTAACCTTTGGCCGTCCTCATTTGTATTATCAGTGAAAGGCCTTTCAAACAGGTTAAGGAGCATGCTTATGAGACCACCCCTGGAAACACTGATTGAAACATACCGGCAGAACCTCTATGTCGCGGCGTTCAACGTCTGCAAAAATACCCAGGACGCCGAGGACGTCGTGCAGGAGACCTTCCTTCAGTACTGGTCGCAAAGGAAGGAATTTGAAACCGAGCAGCACGTGCGCGCGTGGCTGTTCCGCGTGGCGATCAACCGGGCCAAAAATGTGAATAACAGTTTTTTCAGGCGGAGCTCCCTCCCTCTGGAGGACTATGTGAACCAGCTGGTATTCCCGTCAGAGGAGTCGGCAGAATTATTTGAGGCGGTGATGAAACTTCCGGTCAAGTATCGCGTGGTGATCCACCTGTTTTACTACGAGGACTATTCTGTTCAGGAGATCGCAGACATTTTGAAGCTCTCACAGAGCAACGTGAAGGTCCGGCTGTCCCGGGGACGGGCGGCGCTTCGCGACACCTTAAAGGAGGCATGGAACGATGACGAATCGGGAGAAGTATAAACAGGCATTTTCGGTGCTTCGTGCCTCTGATGATTTTTCTTTGGAGGCGAATGATATGAAGCAGACAGCGAAACAGTTCAGACTGAGGAAGGCGGTCGTCCTCGTGGCGGCCTGTGCCATGGTGATCGGGAGCGCCTCGATCGCGTATGCCGCCGATGTGGGCGGGATCCAGCGCACCGTCCAGCTTTGGCTTCGGGGAGAGCAGACGGCGGTGACCATCGAGTTTGACGGCGCAGGCGGCTACAATATGGAGTACACGGACGAGGAGGGCAATGTCCGCTATGGGGGCGGCGTCGGTGTGGCCATCGAAGCGGACGGCACCGAGCGCCCGTTGTCCGAGGAGGAGCTCCTGGGGACTCTCTCCGGTCCCGATGTGGAGTACCGCGACGACGGGTCGGTCTGGGTCTACTGGCTGGGTCAGGCGGTGGAGATCACCGACCGGTTCGAGGACGGCGTGTGCTATGTCCAGCTGGTCAACGGGGAGGATACCATGTATGTGACCGTTCGCTATCAGGACGGCTATACCTCCAGCCCCCACAAATATATCGACGCCCGGTGATCCGAGAAAAGCCCCCCGCCTGATCTTCAGGCGGGGGGCTTGCTCTTTGGGGGCGGGGAGGCGCGGCGGCAAAAGCCGGCCCGCTCTTGCCGGCATAGCCGCTGGATGCTATAATGAAGGAGAGTTCAGTCTGATGTCCGCCAGTAAAATTTCCCGCTTATAATTTTGCCGCCGCTCCACAGGATAAGCCCGAGGAAGGACTGGAGGGCGAGCGATGGACGAGCGGGGACTGTGGAAGCTGTTTTTCAAGACCGGGCGGCCGGAGGTCTATCTGGCCATCGCCGCCCGGCGGCGGGAGGCGGAGGGGGAGCGGCTGGTCCGGCCGGCCTTCCGCCCCCGGCGGGAGCGGGTCTAGCCGCTCCGGGAGAGGGGAGACGCGCATGCACACCAGAACCAAGGCCCTGGTCCTCCGGGCGGTGGACTATAAGGAGTCGGACAAGATCCTGACCCTGTTCACCCAGGACATGGGCAAGCTCACCGTCTCGGCCCGGGGCTGCCGGAAGAAGGGCAGCCCTCTGGCCGCCGCCTGCCAGCTGCTGGTCTGGTCGGAGATGGTCCTCTATGACTACCAGGGGAAGTGGTCGGTGAAGGAGGCGGCCGCGGAGCGGCTGTTCCGGGGGGTGCGGGACGACCTGGACCGGCTGGCCCTGGGCTGCTACTTCGCCGAGGTGGCCGAGACCCTGGCGGTGGAGGGGGTGCCCAGCCCCGATCTGCTCGCCCTCACCCTCAACAGCCTCCACGCCCTGGACCGGCTCCCGGACCGGCCCCTGGCCCTGGTGAAGGCCGCCTTCGAGTGGCGGTGCATGTGCCTGGCGGGGTACGAGCCCCTGATCGACGGCTGCGCCATCTGCGGGGAGCCCCACCCCCAGGAGCCCCTGTTCCACCTGTCCGAGGGGGTGCTGTGCTGCGCTGGGTGCCGGCCCCAGGTGGGGGAGGGCATCGCCATGCCCCTGAACGGCCAGGCCCTGGCCGCCCTGGAGCACATCGCCCACGGGGACCCCAAGCGGCTGTTCTCCTTCCGGCTGGAGGGGGAGGGGCTGCGGCTGCTGGCCGACGCGGGGGAGGCCTATCTCCACACCCAGCTGGAGCGGGGCTTCCGCACCCTGGACTTTTACAAGAGCCTCCAGACGGGGCCGGAGGCCCCGGCGGGTACATCAGGATAGAATAAGGCCCGTCCGGCTGTGCCGGACGGGCCTGTATTCATGACGCAGTTACTGCTGCTCCGCCGCCTGAGCGGGGGCCTCGACCTTGCCGAAGGTACGGCCGTTGTAGGTCAGGCAATTTTTGCACATACGGTGAGGCAGCCGGTAGGCCCCGCACTTGGGGCAGGTCACGATACCGGGAGTCTCCAGCTTCCAGTGGGAGCTGCGCCGCTTGTCGCGGCGGGCCTTCGATACTTTTCCCTTGGGAACCGCCATGGGTGACACCTCCTTCGGTTGTGTGCCGCGAAGCACTTGGACTACTCACTCAGCGTCCTTATCCAACAGCTGCGCAAGGGCCGCCAGTCTTGGATCTACTTCAGGTCTGCACCCGCAGGGGCCGAGGTTCAGGTCGGCTCCGCACTTGGCGCACAGCCCTTTGCAGTCGTCTGAGCAAAGGTTTTTGGTGTCCATCCCGAGTACGAAAGCAGTGGTGACGGCCTCGTCCAGGTCCAGCTCGGTGCCGTCCAGCAGGAGGATGTCGTCGTTTTCCTCGTCCTCCAGCTCCTGGGCCAGCAGGCTGTCCAGAATGACCGTCTTCTCCCGGGTGAAGGGCTTGCCGCACCGGTCGCACACCAGCTCCAGCGGGGAGCTGGCCGTCCCCTCCAGCACCAGGGCGCCGGCGTGGTTGGTCACGCCGCCCTCCACCAGCACCGGATGGACGATGGGCCGCCGGCCGAAGAAGTCCAGCTGGGACAGGTCCAGCTGATACCGGAACTCCTTCCGGGCGTCTGGCACATGGATGATGTCGCGCAGATCCAGGCGCATTGGCTTGCCTCCCGGGGGCCGCTTTCCCCCATACTCGCAGAATGGTACGCAGAATATTATACTGAACACTTCCGGGATTGTCAAATACTTTTTGGAAATTTGTCCACGAAATTTATTGACAGGCGGGGGGCGGATATGGTCAAATAAATGGGAACACACAGGACCGGGGAGGGGACCGCCATGAAGGAGTTCACCATCGGAAAAAACGACGCCGGGCAGCGGCTGGACCGCTGGCTGGCCAAGACCCTGCCCCTGCTCCCCGCCCCCCTGGCCCAGAAGTACATCCGCCTGAAGCGGGTGAAGGTGAACGGGAAGGGCTCCAGGCGGGACGTGCGCCTGACGGTGGGGGATGTGCTGCAGTTATACATCAACGACGAGTTTTTCGACACCCCCACCCCGGAGAACGCCTTCCTCTCCCTGTACCAGCCCAGACTGAACATCCTCTATGAGGACGAGCACATCCTGCTGCTGGACAAGCGGCCGGGGATGGTGGTCCACCCCGATGAGAGCGAGCGGGTGAACACCCTGCTCACCCACATCCAGGCCTATTTGTATCAGAAGAAGGAGTGGTCCCCCTACTGGGAGAACTCCTTTGCCCCCGCCCTGTGCAACCGCATCGACCGGAACACCGGGGGCATCGTCATCGCCGCCAAGACCGCCGAGGGCCTGCGGGTGATGAACCAGAAGATCAAGGACCGGGAGCTGAGCAAGTACTACCTGTGCGCCGTGCTGGGGACCCTGTCCCCCCGGGTGGGGCGGCTGGAGGGCTTTCTCTTCAAGGACGAGTTGAAGAAACAGGTCTACGTCCGGTCCCGCCCCGAGCCGGGGGCCCGGACGGCGGTGACCGAGTACCGGACCCTGGCGGTCCGCGGCGGCCTGTCCCTGGTGGAGTGCGACCTGATCACCGGCCGGACCCACCAGATCCGGGCCCAGATGGCCGCCGCCGGCCACCCCCTCCTGGGGGACGGCAAATACGGAAACGAGCGGGAGAACCGGAGGTACGGCCGCCACGGCCAGGCCCTGTACTCCTATAAGCTGACCTTCCATTTCACCACCGACGCCGGCCCCCTGGAGCCCCTCAACGGCCGCACCTTCCAGGTGGAGGACGTGGATTTCGTGGCGGAGTATTTCGGGGACGGCGTGAACTGGAGGGAGAGCTGACATGGACAGACCGGGCATGCTCCACCTGTACTGGGGGGACGGCAAGGGCAAGACCACCGCTGCGATGGGCCTGGCCCTCCGGGCCCTGGGCCGGGGCTGGCGGGTGACGGTGGTTCAGTTTTTGAAAGACGGGACCAGCGGCGAGACAGAGCCCCTGAGACAGCTGGGGGCCCGGGTGCTGGCCTGTCCAGGGCCGGCGAAGTTCTCCTGGGAGATGACCCCGGCGGAGCGGGAGCGGACCCGGGCGGCTCAGGACGCCCTGCTGGAGGAGGCCCTGTCCCTCCCCTGCGACCTGCTGGTGCTGGACGAGGCCTGCGGGGCCCTGGAGGCCGGGCTGCTGGACGAAGCCCTGCTGAAGCGGGCGGCCCTGGACCGGCCGGCGGGCCGGGAGGTGGTCCTGACAGGCCGGACCCCCGCCCCCTGGATGGAGGAGCGGGCCGACTATATCACCCGCATGGAGGGGGTGCGCCACCCCTTTGACGGCGGCGCCCCCGCCCGGCGGGGGATCGAGTATTAGGCCCCGGCCCCGGGAGAAAAAAGACGGGAAAGGGCGAGAAAAGCCCCGCCGGGGATTGCGGGCGGGGGCAAGCTGTGCTATGCTATCAGGGAAGCGAAAGGGGAGAGGAGGGACCGCCGTGGAGATCCGGGAGCTGGACCGGGAGGGCCGGTACTGTCTGCCCCGCCGGCCCGCCGCCGCCCACAAGGGGGACTTCGGAAGACTGTTCCTCCTGGCGGGCAGCGAGGGCTACACCGGCGCGCCGGTGCTGGCCGCCCGGGGCGCCCTGCGCACGGGGGCCGGGCTGGTGTTCCTGGGGGTGCCCCGGGACGTCTGGCCCATCGTGGCCGTCAAGTGCGACG
>CALWYA010000032.1 GCA_944385645.1 uncultured Oscillospiraceae bacterium | reverse complement strand
CCCCGCCCGCGCCCCCACCGGGGCCCTTTGAAAAAACTCCACAACAGAAAGGATTTTGACCTATGGCTAAAGTACAACCCCGGACCCTGTCCGGCTTTATGGAGCTTCTCCCCGCCCGGCAGATCCAGTTCGACCGCATGGCCGCCATTCTCCGGGATTCCTTCTCCCTGTACGGGTTCTTCCCCCTGGACACCCCCCTCATCGAGGCCAGCGACGTGCTGCTGGCCAAGGGGGGCGGCGAGACTGAGAAGCAGATCTACCGCTTCATGAAGGGGGACAGCGACCTGTCCCTGCGCTTTGACCTGACGGTGCCCCTGGCCAAGTACGTCGCCCTGCACTACGCCGAACTGGCCTTCCCCTTCCGCCGCTTCCAGATCGGCAAGGTCTACCGGGGCGAGCGTGCCCAGCGGGGCCGCTTCCGGGAGTTCTATCAGGCGGACATCGACATCATCGGCGACGGCAAGCTGGACGTGTCCAACGACGCCGAGATCCCCGCCATCATCTACCGCACCTTCACCGCCCTGGGCCTGCGCCGCTTCCAGATCCGGGTGAACAACCGGAAGATCCTCAACGGCTTCTACGCCATGCTGGATCTGACCCGCCAGTCCACCGACATCATGCGCACGGTGGACAAGCTGGAGAAGATCGGCGAGAAGAGCGTCCGGGACCTGCTCACCGCCCCCGACATCGGCCTGACCGACCAGCAGGCGGGGGAGATCCTCCGGTTCATCGACATCAAGGGCTCCAACCAGGAGGTGCTGGCCAGCCTGGAGCAGTACCGGGGCCGCAGCCCCGTCTTTGACGAGGGGCTGGACGAGCTGACCATGGTGGCAAAGCACCTGGCCGCCTTCGGGGTGCCCGAGGCCAACTTCGCCCTGGACCTGACCATCGCCCGGGGCCTGGACTACTACACCGGCACGGTCTATGAGACCACCATGCTGGACCACCCGGAGATCGGCTCCATCTGCTCCGGCGGCCGGTTCGACAACCTGGCCGAGTATTACACTGACCGGCAGCTCCCCGGAGTGGGTATCTCCATCGGCCTGACCCGGCTGTTCTTCGTGCTGGAGGACCAGGGCTATCTCAACGACGAGCTGAACACCGCCCCCGCCGACGCCCTCATCCTCCCCATGGCCGAAGATATGGGCCCGGCCATCTCCCTGGCCACCGCCCTGCGCGCCGCCGGGGTGCGCACCCAGATCTACGGCGAGCCCAAGAAGTTCAAGCAGAAGATGACCTACGCCGACAAGCTGGCCGTCCCCTACGTCATCATCCTGGGCGATGACGAGGTCCGGGACAACGCCGCCTCGGTGAAGAATATGCGCACCGGCGAGCAGCTCAAGCTGCCCATGGACCAGGTGGCCGCCCACATCCAGAAGGGTCTGGCCCCCCTGAACGAGGGGACCCCCATCGTGGACCGGGGGGCCCAGGAGGGCTGACCGACTCCCGCCGCTCCCATGTTCCCGTCCCCTGTGGGGCGGGAACATCCTATGAAGGCAGAAAATTCCATTACTATTTGTAATATAGGGATATTATCATACGAAACGGAGTTGATTTTCGTGGACAATCTTCAGGATTTCCACCGCACCCATTACTGTGGCGACCTGCGCGCCAGCGACGCGGGAAAGACCATCTCGGTGTGCGGCTGGGTCCAGCGGCAGCGGGACAAGGGGGCCCTCATCTTTGTGGACCTGCGGGACCGCACCGGCATCCTCCAGCTGACCTTTGACGACGAGACCGACCGGCAGGTCTTCGAGAAGGCCAAGAGCCTGCGGTCTGAGTACGTGGTGGCCGCCACCGGCCGGCTGAAGGAGCGGGAGGCCAAGACCGACAAGATCGCCACCGGCGATGTGGAGCTGTACGTCACCGAGCTGCGGCTGCTGGCGAAGGCAGAGACCCCGCCCTTCGAGATCGTGGAGAACTCCAAGGCCAACGACATGCTGCGCCTGAAGTACCGCTATCTGGACCTGCGCCGGCCCGACATGCAGAAGTGCATCGCCACCCGGCACCGGGTGGCCAAGATCGCCCGGGACTACTTCGACGAGCAGGGCTTCCTGGAAATCGAGACCCCCATGCTCACCAAGTCCACCCCCGAGGGGGCCCGGGACTATCTGGTGCCCTCCCGGGTCCACCCGGGCAAGTTCTACGCCCTGCCCCAGTCCCCCCAGCAGTACAAGCAGCTGCTGATGCTCTCCGGGTTTGACCGCTACTTCCAGATCGCCCGGTGCTTCCGGGACGAGGACCTGCGGGCCGACCGGCAGCCCGAGTTCACCCAGATCGACCTGGAGATGTCCTTCGTCAACGAGGAGGATGTGATGACCATCCAGGAGGGCTTCCTGAAGCGGGTGTTCAAAGAGGTGCTGGACGTGGACCTCCAGACCCCCTTCCGCCGGATGCCCTGGCAGGAGGCCATGGACCGCTTCGGCTCGGACAAGCCCGACCTGCGCTTCGGCTTCGAGCTCCAGGACATCAGCGACCTGGTGAAGGACTGCGGCTTCCAGGTGTTCTCCGCCCCGGTGGCCGCCGGCGGCTCGGTTCGGATGATCAACGTGAAGGGCCACGCCGCCGACTTCCCCCGGAAGAAAATCGACAAGCTGGCCGAGCTGGCCAAGACCTATCAGGCCAAGGGCCTGGCCTGGACCCGCCTCCACGACGGGCAGGTGACCTCCTCCTA
Source organism: uncultured Oscillospiraceae bacterium (assembly GCA_944385645.1). Lineage (GTDB taxonomy): Bacteria > Bacillota > Clostridia > Oscillospirales > Oscillospiraceae > Lawsonibacter. The sequence continues at coordinate 8,911 of CALWYA010000032.1, read as the reverse complement.
TCAGAAGTTCCTCACCGAGGAGGAGAACAAAGCGATCCTGGAGCGGGCCGGCGCCAAGGACGGGGACCTGGTCCTCATCGTGGGCGACGTGAAGGACGAGGTGGTCTTTGCCGCCCTGGGCGCCCTGCGGTGCGAGTGCGCCAAGCAGCTGGGCATCCTGGACCCCAAGGACTTCAAGTTCCTGTGGGTCACCGAGTTCCCCATGTTCGAGTACAGCGAGGAGGAGGGCCGCTACGTGGCCATGCACCACCCCTTCACCGCCCCCATGGACGAGGACATCGACAAGCTGGAGACCGACAAGAAGAACTGCCGGGCCAAGGCCTATGACATCGTCCTCAACGGCACCGAGCTGGGCGGCGGCTCCATCCGCATCTCCGTCCCCGAGACCCAGGAGGCCATGTTCCGGGCCCTGGGCTTCACCGACGAGGAGGCCATGGAGCGTTTCGGCCACCTGATCAACGCCTTCAAGTTCGGCGCACCCCCCCACGGCGGCCTGGCCTACGGCCTGGACCGGCTGGTCATGCTCATGACCGGGGCCGACTCCATCCGGGACGTCATCGCCTTCCCCAAGGTGCAGAACGCCTCTGAGCCCATGACCCAGTGCCCCGACTTCGTGGATGACAAGCAGCTGGACGAACTGAGTCTGGCTGTCACCCGGAAAGAGGAAACCTCTGACGAGGCATAAACCATAAAACCCAAAAGCGCCCGTTCCCGCGGGCGCTTTTGCCTTCTCCCATCCATCACAGCTAAAAGGAGCGAGTTGCATGAAATTGGTACAGTTCTGGCGCAACGGCGCCCCCGCCCTGGGTCTCCAGACCGAGGCGGGCATCGTGGACGCGGCCGCCGAGGCCACCCGCCGGGGGACGACCGCCCCAGCGGACATGGAGGAGGCCATCCTCCTGGGGGCAGAGGGGGCGGAGGGGGTGGAGCAGCTGCTGGACCCCCTGACCCGCGACCCGGTGTGCCTGCTGCCCCCGGAGGCAGTCCGGCTGGCCCCGGTGGTCACCGAGCCCGGGCGCATCCTGTGCATCGGCCTGAATTACCGGCAGCACGCCAGGGAGTGCGACCTCCCCCTCCCCCCTGCCCCGGTGCTGTTCAACAAGTTTCACAACGCCCTGGCCGCCCACGGGGAAGAGGTCGCCCTGCCCGCCGATTACAAGGAGTATGATTATGAGGCGGAATTGGTAGCTGTGATCGGAAAACCCGCCCGGGACGTGCCCCAGGAGCGGGCCCTGGACTATGTGTTCGGCTATACCTGCGGCAACGACCTGTCCACCCGGGACCTGCAGTTCGCCCGGGGCGGCCAGTGGCTGCTGTCCAAGACCTTCGACGGCTTCGCCCCCATCGGCCCCTGCCTGGTCCCCGCCGGAGAGCTGGATCCCACCCGCCTGGACATCTCCAGCCGGGTGAACGGGGAGGTGCGGCAGTCCTCCAACACCTCCGACATGATCTTCCCCCTGGCCCAGATCATCGCCGACCTGTCCCACCACTTCACCCTCCTGCCCGGGGACCTGATCTTCACCGGCACCCCCCAGGGGGTCATGCAGGGATACCCCGCCGACCGGAAGCAGTGGCTGAAGGCCGGGGACCGGGTGGATGTGACCATCCAGGGGATCGGCACCCTGACCAACACCTTCCGCTGAGAAAGGAGCGCTCCATGAGACGACCCCTCGCCCTGCTGCTGGCCGCCCTGCTGGCCCTGGCCGGCTGTGCCCCCGCCGCCCCCGGCGGAAGCTCCTCCGCCCCCGATGTGTCCGCCTTCCAGCCCCAGCCGGAGCCCGCTCCCGACCCGGAGCCGGAACCGGAGTCCGACCCCCGGCAGGCGGCGGTGGACCGGATTTTGTCCAACATGACCCTGGAGGAGAAGGTTGGTCAGCTGTTCTTTGCCCGCTGCCCGTCCATGCACGCCGCCGCCCTGGTGTCGGAGTACCATCTGGGGGGCTATATCCTCTTTGGCCGGGACTTTCAGGACAAGACCCGGGCGGAGGTGACGGCCGACATCGCCGCCTATCAGGGGGCGGCCGACCTCCCCCTGCTCATCGGGGTGGATGAGGAGGGGGGCACCGTGGTCCGGGTGAGCTCCAACCCGGAGCTGGCCTCCCACCGGTTCCAGTCCCCCCAGGAGCTGGCGCTGGCCTCCTCCGGCCAGGGGGACATCTTCGCCGAGGACGCCCGGGAGAAGAGCAGCCTGCTCCTGGGCTTGGGCATCAACGTGAACTTCGCCCCGGTGGCCGACGTGTCCACCGACCCGGCCGACTTCATCCATGACCGCACCCTGGGCCAGGACGCCCAGGCCACCGCCGGATATGTCGCCTCGGTGGTGGGGGCCATGGAGGAGAGCCGCATCGGCTCGGTGCTCAAGCACTTCCCCGGCTATGGAAACAATGTGGATACCCACACGGGGATCGCCGTGGATCAGCGGCCCTACGACTCCTTCGAGACCTCCGACTTTCTCCCCTTCGAGGCGGGCATTTCCGCCGGGGCGGACGCGGTGCTGGTGAGCCACAACATCGTCACCTGCATGGACGGCGACCTGCCCGCCTCCCTGTCCCCGGAGGTCCACCGAGTGCTCCGGGAGGAGCTGGGCTTTGATGGGGTGATCCTCACCGACGACCTGGCCATGGACGCCATCGACCAGTACGCCGAAACCGGCTCGGCGGCGGTGCTGGCCCTCCAGGCAGGCAACGACATGGTGCTCACCACCGACTTCACCCAGCAGATCCCCCAGGTGCTCCAGGCCCTGGCCGACGGGACCCTCTCCCAGGAGGTCATCGACCGGGCCGCTGCCCGGGTGCTGGGCTGGAAATACGACCTGGGACTGCTCTCCTGACAGGAACGCACAAGGCCGCCCGGCAATGCCGGGCGGCCTTGTTGTCTTTCGTTTTCCGTTCAGCTGATCAGCAGCATCAAAACGGGCAGGGAGATACAACAGCCGAAGATGGACAGGCAGGCGCCGGTGGCGGCGTACTTCTCGTCGGCCCCGTAGGCCCCCGCCAGCACCGTCACCTGAGTGACCACCGGCAGGGCGCTCTCCACCAGGAACACGTCCCGGGCCAGACCGGTCACCCCGAACAGCAGACAGAAGACATAGCAGATTACCGGGGCCACTGCCAGCCGCAAAATCAGCATGGTGGGCAGGCCGGGCATAAGGCGCAGGCTCTTCAGCCCCACTTCATAGACGATGAAGCCGCAGTAAATCAGGGCCATGGGGGACACCGAGCCGCTGACATAGTCGGCGAACTGCATGAGGATCTCCGGGGGGCGCAGATCCAGGATCAGCAGCAGGACGGTGCCCAGCACGCCCAGAATGGGGGGCTTGGTAAACACGTCCTTGCAGAATCCGGCTATCCCCCGGCCGGCCTCCTTCTTGGTGCCCGACCGCTCGATGATCAGAATGCCCACCGACTGGACAAAAATGGTGTTGGCCAGGTAGTAGAGCATCACATAGGGCATGCAGACCTCGCCGAACAGGTGGGTGCTCACCGGGATGCCGATGAACAGGGTGTTGGAGAAGCCGGCCATGGCCACGAACACCCCCATCCGCTCCCGGGGCAGCCGCAGCAGAGCGGCCACGCCAAAGGACAGCAGCAGGGTGGCCGCCACACCCAGAATCCCGGACACCACCTGGATCCCCGCCCGGAACAGGTCGTCGTGGTCCAGATTGTTCAGCAGCCCCACCACGCAGTTGCAGGGAACGGCGATGTTGACGATGTACTTGCTGAGGAATTTTTTCTCCTTTGCGGTCATCCAGCCCATGCGGCCCATGAAATAGCCCACCGACATGAGCAGCAGCAGCACCGCGCAGGCGGAGACCGCGTTGATAAATCCATCCATAGCTCTCTCTCCTGTCAGGCCCCGGTCCGGTCGCGGGCCGGGGTCAAGCGCTCAATCCTCGCCCTGGGGCGCGGCGGGCTTTCCTCCGCCCCCCTTGGAGCGGTGACGGCGCCGGCGGCGGGGTGCCTTGCGCTCCCCCTCCTCCTTCTTCTCCCCGGCCCCCTCCTGGGGCTGCGGGGCGGCCTTTCCGGCCTCCCGGGCGGCGGGCTGTCCCTCGCCGCCCCCTTCGCCTCTGTTCCGCCGGCGGCGCCGGCTGGCACCGGAGCGCTTGGCAGGCTGCCCCTCCGGGGCGGGCTCCTGCCGCCGGACCGGCTCCGGGAAGGCGGCCTCCAGGGCGGCGGTCAGCCGCTCCTCCTCCGCCTCCAGCCGGCCCTCCTCCGGCTGTCGGCGCAGCTTGGCCAGCTGGGACAGGGGGGGCTCCACATAGCCCTCGGGCCGCTTTCCCTTGCCGTTGCGGATCACGTTCAGCTCGCTGTTGTGGTAGGTCTTGGGGCTCTCCGGGGCGGAGTCCAGCCGCACCTGCACCGTCTGGCGCAGCAGATTCACCGAGGACACGGTGCCCGCTCCGTCGGGGGTCTCCACAAAGGACTCCTGTTTGGGGGAGCGCTTCACCAGGTCCTCATAGGCCTCCTGCTCATATTTCAGACAGCACATGAGCCGCCCGCAGGTGCCCGAGATCTTGGTGGGGTTCAGAGACAGGTTCTGCGTTTTGGCCATCTTGATGGACACGGGCTGGAAGTCGTCCAGGAACTGGGCGCAGCAGAAGGGCTTGCCGCAGATGCCCAGGCCGCCCAGCATTTTGGCCTCGTCCCGGACGCCAATCTGACGCAGCTCGATGCGGGCGTGGATGGTACTGGCCAGGTCCTTCACCAGGGCCCGGAAGTCCACCCGGCCCTCGGAGGTGAAGAAGAAGAGGACCTTGCTGCCGTCAAAGCTGTACTCGGCGCTGACCAGCTTCATGTCCAGGCCGTGCTCGGCGATCTTCTGCTGACAGACGGCCATGGCCTTCTTCTCCCGCTCCCGGTTCTTTTCCAGCGTGATCAGGTCCTCCGGCCCGGCGGGGCGCACCACCGGCCGCAGGGGGGCGGTGAGCTCGATCTCGTCGATCATGGTGTTGCCCTGGACGCACTGGGCGTACTCCTGCCCCCGGTTGGTCTCCACAATGACTCCGTCCCCCACCTGGAACTGGGCTCCGTTGGGGTTGAAGTAGTATTCCTTTCCGCCGCTCTTGAAGCGGACGCTGATGATTTCGATCATAGTGCCTCCTTATATCCAGATAGAAGATAGGAGTGAGGAGATAGGAGTTTTCCCATCGCGGCAAATCATCTCCTATCTCATATCTCCTAATTCCTATCTCCTAATTCCTATCTCCTAAAAATAGTCCCGCGCACAGCCAGCCGGCCAGCTGTCCCGGGTTGGCGTTGAACTGGGCGGCCTGGCGCAGCTGCTGCACCAGCCCGACGGCCCGCATGAGCCGCCGGCGGTCACCTCCCTGGAGCAGCCGCTCCCCCAGGGCCTCCGTCAGGGCATCCAGCAGCGGGGACAGCCCCTCCTTCCCCGCCTTCTCCAGCGCCTGGGCGGCCCGCAGCACCTGGAGCTCGTCTCCCCTCTCCAGTACCTGGGCCAGCTGTTGGGCCAGCTCTGTCTGCTCCCGGCCGGCGCCGTCGTCCTCCAGCTCCTTCACCGCCCGGCCCAGGATGCCCTGGCAGCTCCGGGCGGCCCGGCGGATCTCGCCGGGGTCTTTCCCGGGAAAACGGGCCGCCAGCCACTGCTCGCACTCCGCCGGGGAGACGGGGGTCAGGGCCAGCTCCTCACACCGGGAGCGGATGGTCTGGAGCAGTCCCCCGGGGTTCTCCGCCAGCAGGAGGAAGGCGGCGTAGGGCGGGCCCTCCTCCAGCAGCTTCAGCATGGCGTTCTGGGCGGGAGGGGCCATCTTGTCCGCCCCCTCCAGCCAGTAGACCTTCCGCTCCCCCTCGTTGGGGCGGACATAGGCGTCGGCCCGCAGCTGCCGGACCTGATCCACCGTGAGGGGCTTCCCCCCCCCGGGGCCGGAGAACACCTGCACGTCCGGGTGGATGCCCCGGAGGACCTTTTTACAGGGGACGCATTCTCCGCAGGGCCGGGCGGCCAGGGGGGCGGAGCACACCATGGCGGCGGTCACCAGGGCGGCCAGGGTGTGCCGCCCCGAGCCCGCGGGGCCGGAGATGAGATAGGCGTGGGCCAGTCCTCTTCCGCGCTCCCGCAGGGAGAGCTGGACTTTGATCCGCTCGTTTCCGGCCAGTACCGGCAAAGGCATACCAGGTCCCCCTCTCAGGGATTTGTCCGGGACACCACCCGGACCTCTGACTTTGTATTATATCCTATTTGCCGCAAATAGGCCAGCTCTTTTTTCCCGATCCGCTCCCCGGGGGCCACCACCGGCACGCCGGGAGGATAGGGGGCCACGGGGACGGCGGCGAGCTCCCCCCCGCAGTCCTCCAAAGGCCGAGGGACCGAGGGGGCAAACAGGGCCTGTCGGGGGGACAGGACCCGCTCTGGCAGCGGCGGGGCCGGGATGGTGGGACAGGAGCCCAGACCATCCCCCAGCTCCTCCAGGACCCCCTCCAGCCGGGCGAAATTTTCCTCCAGGTCCTGGGGGGTGCAGATGAACACCACGTGGCCCCCGTCCTCCATCTCCGGAAAGACGCCCCGGGCCTCCAGGGCCCGGGCAAAGGCGGGGCCGTTCTTCACCTTCAGGGTGAAGCGGGCCGGGTCCAGGGGCAGCGCTCCCCCCAGGCTGGGGAACCGCACCCGAAGCCGGGCCACCGCCCGGGCCGTCCGGCGATAGGCCTCCGCTCCCCCGTCCTCCAGCCACTGGCGGGCCCCGTCCAGGCTGGCCAGCATGGGATAGGAGGGGCTGGACGTCCCGTACACGCTGGCCCGCAGCCGGACCAGATCAGGCGCAAACCCCCGGGTGAAGAGCAGGGCGGACTGTCCCAGGGCGGGCAGGGTCTTATGGGCGGAGACCACCACCCCGTCCGCGCCGGAGAAGGCGTCCACCTCCAGGAAGGGCAGGTGGGCTCCATGGGCTCCGTCCACAAAAAGTTTTCCACCTCTCCCGTGGAGCAGTGCCCCAATGGCCGCCGTATCTGACAACACTCCGGCATACGTGGGTGAAGTAATACAGACCGTTTTGATTTCCGGGTGCTCTGCCAGCTTTTTTTCCACCAGAGCCGGGTCCACGGGGCCGACGACGCCCTCCCCCTCCAGCCAGGGCCGCTCCAGGTACACCGGCTCCAGGTCCAACAGGGCCATGGCATGGAACACCGACCGGTGACAGCACCGGTCCACCAGTATCGTCTCCCCTGGGGCGCAGCACAGGGTCAGTCCGGTGTGGATGCCCAGAGTGGAGCCGCCGGTGAGAAACTGGCAGTGGTCAAAGCCGAAGTCTCTGGCCCACAGAGCCTGGGCCTCATCAAAAGGGGGGCCCGCCTCATACAGATTGCCCGTCCCGGGGATCTCGGTCACATCCAGAGGGGCCAGGGGGGCCAGCTCAGGCAGGGGAAGAAAGCGCCCCTTGTGGCCGGGCATGTGGAAGCGGGCGGGGCGCTGCTCCGCGTACCGCCGCAGGGCGTCATACAGGGGGGTGGACATGGGAATCCCTCCAAAAAGCAAGGGGCGCGGCGGGATGGATCTCCCGCCGCGCCGCCGCGTATGTCTTATTTCTGCCCCGGGGCGTAGGCCACCACCGTGCGGCGGTTGGGCTCCACGCCGGTGGAGTAGGTGGTCACGTTGGGGTAATCCTGCAGAGCGGTGTGGATCACATGGCGCTCATAGGCATTCATGGGCTCCAGGGTCATGTTCTTGCGGTACTTGACCACCTTGCCCGCCACCTTGACGGCCAGCCGCTGAAGGGACTCCTCCCGCTTGGCCCGATAGCCCTCGGCGTCCACATGGATGCGCACCCGCTTGGACTGGCCCCGGTTGACGCTGTAGCTGGTCAGCTGCTGGATGGCGTCCAGGGTCTCCCCCCGGCGGCCGATGATGGCCCCCAGGTTCTCCCCCTGGAGGATGACCTGATAGCCCCCCTCCTGGGTAGTGTACACATCGGGAGAGGCCTGTACGTCCAGATGCTCCAGCAGGCCGGTGAGGAAGGCGCGGATCTGCGCGGCCTTCTGGTCATCCTGGGCGGCGGGAGTCAGCTGGACGGGCCGGGCGGGGGCGGCCTTGGCAGGGGCCTCCATCAGCACCTCGTCCCCCTCCTGGAGCCGCTCCTCCTTCCGGGGGCGGCGGGGCTCCCGGCGCTCCCGCTGGGGCCGGGGCGCGGACATGCCCGGCTTGGCGGCCAGGATGGTCTCCTCCTCCACCGCCTGGGCGGGCTCGATCTTCTCCTGGGCGGGAGCGGAGGCGGCCAGGACGGTCTCCTCCGCCTGGGGAGCGGCGGGTTCCTCCTTCTGCTCCGGAGCGGCAGGGGCCGCCGGAGCGGGCTCCTCCTCCAGCAGATCCTTCTTGGGGACGGGCTTGCCGTTCTCCTCCTCATAGCTCACCCGGACCTTGGCCGGGTTGCCGCCGAAGCCCAGGAAACCGGACTTGGCCCGCTCGATCACTTCAATGGACACATCGTCCCGGTCCAAGCCCAGCTGAAACAGGGCGGCGGAGATGGCGTCCTCCTCCGACCGGCCGGTGGTCTCGATCCACTTCAACATATCAGACACCCTCCTTCTTATCGTCCTCAGGGTCGGGGAGCTCCTCCTCGATCTGCTCCACCTCGACCTCGATCTCCTCGGTCTCCACCGGGGCGGAGCTCTCCGCCGGGGCCGGCCCGGCGGCTTGGTCGGTCTCCCGGGCGGCGGGAGCGGTCCGCTCCTCCTCCCGGACGGCGGGCCGTTCCTCGGGGGCGGTCACAGGGGCGGCGGCCTTCTGCTCCGGCTCCTCCTTGGGCTTCTGCTGTCCCTTCTTCCCCTGCTGCCGGCGGGCCTGCTCGGCCTCCGCCTTGGCGCGGATCAGGGCGTCCGGATCGGTATAGGGCGTGACCCCGCCGAAGCGGTTGGGGATATAGGCCCGGCCCCGGGCGTAGGCGCGGATGCCCTCCCGGCTG
>CALWYA010000031.1 GCA_944385645.1 uncultured Oscillospiraceae bacterium | reverse complement strand
GTGGAGTCGGCGATGACGGCCACGTCGTAGCCCATGTCCCGGAAGTACTCGGCGATGGTGATGCCGGTGTAGATGGACGCCTCACGGGCGGCCACCGGCATGTCGGAGGTGTTGGCGATGAGGACGGTGCGCTTCATCAGGGACTGGCCCGTGCGGGGGTCCACCAGCTCGGGGAACTCCCGGAGCACGTCGGTCATCTCGTTGCCCCGCTCGCCGCAGCCGATGTAGACCACCACGTCCACGTCGGACCACTTGGCCAGGGCGTGCTGCATCACCGTCTTGCCCGAGCCGAAGGGCCCGGGGATGGCGGCGGTGCCCCCCTTGGCCACCGGGAAGAAGGTGTCCACGATCCGCTGGCCCGACTGGAGGGGGACCAGGGGCGGGTGCTTGCGCTTGTAGGGCCGGCCCACCCGGACGGGCCACTTCTGCATCATGGGCAGCTCCACCTTCTGGCCGTTCTCCTCCTCCAGGACGCACACCGGCTCGGTGACGGTGTAGCTGCCCGACTGGATGGAGACCACCTTCCCCTTCCGGTTGGGGGGCACCATGATCTTGTGGAGGATGGAGTCGGTCTCCTGGACGGTGCCCAGCACGTCGCCCCCCGACACCACGTCCCCGGGGGCGGCCACGGCGGTGAAGTCCCACTTCTTCTCCCGGTCCAGGGCGGGGACCTCCACGCCCCGGGGGAGGTTGTTGCTGTGGGTCCGCTCCCGGATAACCTCCAGGGGGCGCTGGATGCCGTCGTAGATGTTCTCAATCAGGCCGGGGCCCAGCTCCACGGACAGGGGGGCGCCGGTGGTGACCACCTCGGCCCCGGGGCCCAGGCCGGAGGTCTCCTCGTACACCTGGATGGAGGCGGAGCCGCCGCTCATGTTCAGGATCTCCCCGATCAGGCGCTGCTCGCCCACCCGGACCACGTCGGCCATGTTGGCCTCCTCCATCCCCGTGGCCACCACCAGCGGGCCGGAGACCTTGACGATCTTACCCATAGGCTTTTACCTTCTTTCCTTTGACTTCTCCGGTCTGTCCGCCGCCCGCGCGGCGGCTCTCAGAGCCGGTACTGCCGGAGATTGCCCACGTACCAGTCCTCGTTCACGCTGCCGGCCAGCCGGAAGCCCAGCCCCTCATAGTAGGCGTTCAGGGGGCCGTTGGCCATGGGGCAGTCCAGGCGGACATACGCTTTCCCCCTGGCCCGGGCCAGCTCCATGCAGCGCAGGAGCATCTGCTCCCCCGCTCCGGGGCGGCCCACCGCCCCGGCCAGGCTGTGGATGTACAGGGCGGGCGGGTCGTCGGGCCACCGCACGTCCTCCTCCAGGAGGATGGCGCAGGCGAGCCGCTCCCCCGCAGCGTCCTTCAGGAAGTACAGCCGGCCCAGACGGGCCTCCTCCCGGAAGAACGCCAGGGGGTAGTGGTCCAGATAGCCCGAGCGGTTCCACTGGTCGATGTCCTGTCGGTCCATCCAGGCCACCCGGCCGCGGATGAGCTCCATGGCCCCCTCCGCCTCCCCGGGGGCGGCCGGGACCAGGACCCAGTCCTCCCGGCTCACAGGATGTCGGCCCCCACCGCCCGCTCCACGGCGGTCTTGACATTGGCCATGCCGATGCCCAGGGAGCCCTCCTTGCCGGGGATCAGGATGACGGCCGGCGTGAGGGCGTCCTTGTACCGGTCGATGTCGTGCTTCAGCTGGCTGGCCAGCTGCTCGGTCATGTAGATGATGGCGTAGTTCTCCCGGGCCATGCGGTGGAGGGCCTGCCGGCCCTCCTCGGGGTCGGAGACGGGGCAGGCCTCCAGGCCCAGGGCCCGAAAGCCCAGCACGCTGTCCGAGTCGCCCAGGACGGCGATCTTGTACATTCCCGCTCCCCCCTTATCCATAGGTCCGGCGCAGCCGGGACCGGATGGTGTCCCCGTCCAGGCCCGCCGCCCGCCCGGCGAAGATGGAGCGGATGGCGGTCAGCTCCTGCTCCCGGGCGTAGAGATACCCGATCACCGGCTCCTCCCCGAAGGGGACCCGCCGGCCGTCGGCCAGATAGGCGGTGAGGGCGTTGTCGCACTCCCGCTCGAACTCCGTCAGGGTCCCCTCCGCCTGGAGCAGCCGGGAGCCCAGCCGGGCGGCCGGCGCCAGGGGGCCGGAGGCGAACACCTCGTCCAGGGCCTCCCGCCGGGCGGCGGCCACCGACTGGGGGGACACATTGCCCCCGGGCAGCAGGGCCTGCCGCAGGAAGTCCCCCTCCTTGCCCATGCGGTACACCCGCACGGCGGTGCGCAGGTTGGCCGCGTCCACGCTCAGGCGCACATAGCCCTGGAGGAAGGGGCTGTCCAGCTCTCTGGCCAGCTGCCCCATCTCCTCATAGCAGGCCCGGTCCAGCAGCAGGTCGGCCCGCTGGGGGTCGCGGCTGTCGGCCAGAACGGCCTTGGCCTCCCCCATGGCCCGGACGAACTCCTGGGCCCCGGGGAGCCGCTCCTCCCGCCGCCACCGATCCAGCAGCTCGGCGGGGTCGTACCGCCCCCCGGCCAGCAGCAGCCGCTCCGGGTCGGCCCCCACCGCCTCCGCCTTCAGAATGGCCTTGGCGTTGTGATAGTCGTACTTGATCTGAAAGATCTCCACCAGCCGGGGGTCCGGGACGGCGTGCTCCAAGTCGCGGAACACCTCGGCCCGGGCCAGCCGCAGGGCCTCGTCCAGGCCCAGGTCCTCCCGGTAGCCGCACTCGGAGAGCACCTTCCGGGCCTCCCCGTCGTCCCGGGCGTCGATCATCCGGTCCAGGCGCTCCCGGGTGAGCAGCCGGTTCTCCATGGCCCGGACCCGGGCGGAGATCATGATGTAATCGGTGTCTTTTCTGCGGGACAAAATATCACCCCTTTTTTCTGAGATAGGAGTGTGGAGATAGGAGATAGGAGTATTGGACTGCGCCCGCTCCAGCTTTTTGGAACCGTAGGGGCCGGCCCATGGCCGCTTTGACCTTATCTGTCATCTTCTATCTCCTATCTTCTATCTCCTATCTCCTATCTCTCAAAGAGCCTCTCCGCCGCCTGGCGCTCCAGCTTCTCCCGCTCCAGGGCCAGCATGGTCTCGAAGGCGCAGTTGACCTCCACGTCCCCGTCCACCAGGATGAAGCCCCCCCGGATGTCCCGGGTCTCCTGGGACAGGGTGAGCATGCCGGTGCCCGCCACCATGGCGGCGGTGGTGTTGACCACCTTGCCCAGGAAGGCGCCCACCTTGGAGTCGGTGAGGCCGTCTGGCAGCTCGGGGGCCGCCTGGCTGGCCAGGGCCTCGTTGGCAGCCACCACCACCTGCTTGCCGATCTGAGCCCGGTCCCGGGGGGAGAAGATCAGCTGCTCCCGGCCGGTGGAGGAGGCCTCCAGCACCAGGGCGGTGAGAAGTCTGACGTACTCCTCCTCGGGCAGGGCGCACAGCTTCTCCAGGGCCAGGTCAAAGGCCTCGCCCACCACCTCCTGCCGGGCGGCCAGCTCCAGCTTGCGCCGCTCCATGCCGGCGGCCGAGGTCAGCCGCTCCAGCCGCTCGCCGGCGGCCCGGCGGCCCCGGTCCAGGATGGACGCCCGCTCCCGGTCCGCCTGGGCCCGGGCCTCGGCCAGCGCGGCCTGGGCCTGAGCGCCGGCCTCCTCTTGCACCCGCCGGACCTCGTCCCGGGCGTCCTGGGCGATTTTGGCGGTGATTTTCTCGATTCCTTCCATAAAAACGTCCCCTTTGTCCGGCCGTCTTAAATGCTGATGAGCATGATCAGGGAGATCAGCAGGGACAGGATGGCGTAGAACTCCACCGTGATGCACAGCACCATGCCCTTGGACCAGTCCTCCGGCTTTTTGGCCAGCAGGTTGATGGAGCCGGCGGCCACCCGGCCCTGGGCCACGGCGGACACGCCGCCGCCGATGGCGATGGGCAGACAGGCCATGAGATACCGCAGCCCCTCGATGAGGGTCATGTCCACATAGCTGCCGTCCAGCAGGCCCATGCGCAGCAGGCACATGAAGCCCACCACCAGGCCGTACAGGCCCTGGGTGCCGGGGATGACCTGCAGGATCATCACCTTGCCGAACTTGGAGGGGTCCTCGCTGAGCAGGCCGGTGCCCGCCTCGCCGGCGATGCCGGTGCCGCGGGCGCTGCCCGCGCCGGCCAGACAGACGGCCAGGCCCGCGCCCAGCATACCCAGGGCGGCGCCGCTGGAGATCTCAAAAATTCCCATGATACAGTTCCTCCTTATCTTTCCTTGACGATGTCATAGTATTTGGCGCGCAGGTCCAGGGGCTGGAAGGGCCTGCCCCCGTCCTCATAGAACTTTCCGAAGAACTCCAGGCACTGAAGCCGCAGGTCGTGAACGTAGCAGCTGAGCAGGTTCAGGGCGAAGTTCAGGGTGTTGCCCAGCAGCGAGATCACCACGAAGACCACCGGGTTGCCCGGAATGGCCCCCAGGGTGTTGAACACCTGGGCGATGACCGACCCGGCCAGCATCAGGGCCATGAGCCGGGAGTAAGACAGAATGTCGCCGAAATAGCCGGTGACGTGGTTATACAGGGAGCCGAAGATGCCGGTGATCTTGCCGAAGCCCTTGCCGGTAATCAGGGGCCCGGCCAGCACCATCACGCACCCCAGGATCAGCACCGCGTCGGTCGCCCCCAGGGCGGTCAGGGCGATGCCGGCGAAGACCAGCCACCAGGTGACCTCCTCCCACACCGCGTCCATGATCTGCCCCCGGCGCAGCTTCTGAATGAAGCTGATGGCCATGCCGGTGACGATCTGCACCAGCCCCAGGCCCATGCACCCGATGAGGATCATCAGGGTGTCGTCCAGGGGGGTGAACAGGGCGGGCAGGGCGAAGGTGCTCTCCGGGTTCAGCAGCAGGGCCAGCTGGGTGGGGAAGTCCCCCAGAAAGCCGCCGGTGACCGCCCCCATGATCAGGGTGCTGGTCCCGCACAGGAGCATCAGCCCCCCCATGTGGCCCAGGGTGCCCGTGGCCCGCTTCTTGAACCGCAGCAGCCACCCCAGCGCCAGCATGGCCAGCCCGTACCCCATGTCGGCCATCATCACCCCGTAAAACAGGACGAAGAAGGGGGCCATGAGGGGGTTGGGGTCCAGCGAGCCGTAGGCGGGCAGGGAGTACATCTCGGTGACCATGTTCAGGGGGCGGGTGAAGGTGTTGTTCCGCAGCTCCACCGGCACCTGGGGGTACTCCTCCGGGGTCGGGTCCGACACCTCCCAGGCGCAGGGGTACGGGTCCAGGGCCCGCTCCACGTCGGGCCAGCGGTCCGCCGGCACCCAGCCCTCCAGCAGGAAGATCTGGCTGAGCTCCAGCAGGCGCCCCCCGGACTCCTCCCGGCTGGCCTCCACGCCCTCCAGGTCGTACAGCCGCTTCAGGGCGGGCCGCAGGCCGCCCATGGCGGACAGCTTCTTCCGGACCTCCTCCTTCTCCCGGGCCAGGGCGGCCAGCTCGTCGGCCAGCCGGGCGTCGTTCTCCGCCGCCGTCCCCGTCCACTCCCGCAGGCTGGACCGGGTCCAGCCCAGCTCCTTCAGGGCCTCCAGCGCCTCCTCCGCCCGGCTGTTGTGGCACAGCAGCAGACAGAAGCGCAGGGTGTTGTCGGCGGACACCTGGCTCAGATCGGCCAGGCCCTCGGTCCCCTTCAGGGCCGCCCGGGCCTCCTCCAGGGACACGCCGGCGGGCAGGGTGCCCAGCTGGACGGCCACCTGGCCGGTGGACTCGGTCTCCAGGGGCAGGTCCAGGGGGAGCCAGGGGGCCAGGGCCGCCCGCTGGGCGGTCCGCTTCTGCTCCTCGGTGCGGATGGCCCCCAGCCGCCCGTCCAGGTCGTTGATCTCCCGGGCGGCCTGCCGGGCCTCCAGGGCGGCCGGACCGTCAAAGAGCTCGGCCTGACTCACCTGGGGCCGGGGGGAGAGGAAATTCCCTTTGGCCGGGGCGAACTGGTCCAGGGCGGCCAGGGCCCGCTGGGCCTGGCTCTGTCCCTCCCGGGCCCGGGCCAGGGACCGGTCGTCGGGGCGGGACACCTTGTCCCGCAGCTGCTCCAGCAGCTCCGGGGAGGCCCCCTCTCCGTCCAGGTCCGCCTGGTCCACCTCCACGCAGCCCATGCCCTGGAGCAGGCGCAGCAGCTTCTCCCGGTCCGACCCCATGGCCAGCAGCCGGAGCCGCTTCATTTTCACGATTGCCATCAGCGTCTCACAACCTTTTCCGCGATCCACCGGGCCGTCTCATCCAGCCGGCCCCGGGCCTCCGCTTTCATGGCCTCGCAGTCCCGGGCGGCCTGTTCCAGCGTCTCCCGGGTCAGCCGGGCCGCCTCCTCCTCCGCCTGGGCCATCATCTGACGGGCCTCGTCCCGGGCCTGCCGCCGGGCCTCCTCCACCAGCTGCCGCCCCTGCTTCTGGGCGTCGGCCAGGGTCTGCTTGGCCTGGGCGGCCGCCGCCTCCCGGTCGGCCTTGGCCTGGGCCTCCGCCCGGGCCACCTCCTGAATAGCCTCCAATGCCATGGGTCTCACCACCTTTTGTTTCTGGCTGTCCCGCCCCCTCCGCCCGCTTCCGCCGGGCGGACGCGGGGAGGGCCGTCGGGACCTGTGCGAATACTTCAGTTCACTATAGAATTTATTCTATTGGAAACCGCCGGAAAATGCAATCGTTATTTCGTCAAACTTTCATGCGTTTATTTGTGCACTTTGCCGGACGCCCAATTTCTTATGGTTTCTGTGATATTTTTAACAATCTGCCCTTTCATTTTTTAATTGTTTGCACAAAAACTCTTTCTTTTTTATGCTCATTTCCGAAACTGCATGAAAGTAAAAAGAGCCCCGGCTGCAAACTCAGCCGAGGCTCTTTTTTCAGGCGCCTGTTTTTTACTCAAAATTAATTTCAGATCCCCCGGTTCCGGGGCGTTTCCGCCGTCCCCGGTCCCCCGCGGAGGGGCCGGACGCCCGCCCCGGCGCTCAGGACAGCAGGGCCCCCTGGGCGCCGGCGCCGTCCTCCAGCCGGTCCACAATGGTAACCAGCCGCTCCGCCCCGCCCAGTTCGGCGATCTGCTCGGCGGTCAGCGCCCCCTCCCGGGCCCAGACGCGGGCGGCGCACCGCTCCGCCAGGGCGGCGGTCAGGCCGCTGTCCTCCGGGCGGCTCACCTCCGCCCCCTCCAGGCGCAGGGACAGGGCGGTTCCATAGGGGGCCAGGGTCTCCGACACCTGGGTGAGGAAGGCCTCCACCTGGGCGGAGAAGGCGGCCGGGTCATAGTTTTCGTCGCCGTTGATCCGGCTCAGCTCCCCCTCCGCCGGGAAGGCGGCCTGCTCCAGCACGAGCTCGTCCACCCCCAGGGCAGCCAGCTCGCCGCACAGGCCGGCCAGATAGTCCCGGGCCTCCTGGCTGGCCGGGCTCATCCGCCGCAGACCCAGCGCGTCCCGCCAGTTGCCCTGGCCGCTGCGCAGGGCCACGGCGGTGTCGTAGTAGGGGACGGCGTCGTCCCGGAAGCAGGTCAGCCGGGCGACGACGGGCACCCCCGCCGCCTCCAGCTCCGCCAGGGCCCGGTTCACCGCCTCGTCCCCGTTCCCCCCGGTCAGGCCGGCCAGGGCCTGCTCTGACTGCCAGGCCAGCCGCCCGCTCCCGTCCTTCAGCTCCACCACCAGGGCGTCGGCCCCCAGGGCCTCCAGCTCCGCCCGGACGGTGCCGTTCACCAGACTGTCCAGGGGCAGCTCCGCCGCCCGCAGGGGGCCGGCGGCGGGCTCGGCCGCCGGGGGCTCCTCCGGCTCCTCCTCCTGCTCCTCCGGTCCGGGGCGCTCCACCACGCTCACCTCCCCCGGGTCGGGCAGGGGCTCCTCCTCCCGGAACAGGCCGAAGGGCAGCTCCACCCGCACGCCGTCGTCGGTGTAGACCAGATAGTTCTGCACATAAAACAGGGCAGCGGCCGCCAGGACCACCAGCACCCCCAGCACGACGGCCACAATCCGCAGCACGTCGGTGGAGGTCCGGCGGCCCCGATAGCCGCTGTACACTCGATGGGATCGGCGCACAGGCCTCACCTCCCATGTTTCCGCTGTTTGGTTTTTCTCCCCCTCCCGCCCGCGGGCCGGTGGGGCGCGCCGGGGCCCCGGGCCCCCGCTCTTTTCAGTATAACAAGGTTTTCTGTCCTTTACAAGGGAATTTCCCCGCCGGCAGCGGGAAAATCCATAGATTTTCCCGCTCCTGCCCGAGGTCCTCCCCGCGGCCTAGATCACCATGCCCCCGTCCACCCGGAGCACCTGTCCGGTGATGAACCGGGCCTCCTCCCCCGCCAGGAAGCGGATGGCATCGGCCACCTCCTCCGGGGTCCCCATGCGGCCCAGGGGGGCCTCGCCGGCCAGGGCGGCCCGGTCCTCCGGGGTGAGGAAGGCGGTCATGTCGGTCTCGATGGCCCCGGGGGCCACGCAGTTCACCCGGATGCCCGAGGGGCCCAGCTCCTTGGCCAGGGCCTTCGTCAGCCCGATGACCCCCGCCTTGGCGGCGGAGTAGGCCGCCTCGCAGGAGCCGCCGGTCACCCCCCACATGGAGGAGACGGTGACGATGGCCCCCCGCTTCCGGGACACCATGCCCGGAATGGCCGCCCGGAGGGTAAAAAACACCCCGTCCAGGTCGGTCCCCATCACCCGGCGCCACTGGTCGTCGGTGGTGTCGGTGAGCAGCTGCACCGGGAGGGCCACCCCGGCATTGCACACCAGGGCGTCCAGATGGCCCAGGGCCGCCTGGGCCATCTCTACCGCCCGGGCGGCCTGGGCGGGGTCGGACAGGTCCCCCCGGACCGGGACGGCCTCGGCCCCCGCGGCCCGCAGCTCCTCCGCCAGGGCCAGGGCCTCCGCTTCACTTTTATAATAGTGGACGGCCACTTTCCACCCGTCCCGGGCAAACCGGCGGGCGCAGGCCGCCCCGATCCCCCGGGAGGCCCCGGTGATCAGCACGGTGGACGGCATCTCTCTCACCTCACCCAAAGACGCCCTGGACCAGCACCATGTACAGGCCGGTGGCGCCGAAAATGGAGATCAGGTCGTTCCCCTTCCACAGGTGGAGGAGGACGGCGGCCAGCCCCGCCAGCAGGGTGGGCACCCACCCGGCGGGGGCGGCGAAGGTCACCCCCCGCACGCAGTAGACGATGAGCATGGCGATGATGGCCGGGGGCAGCACCCGGCCCAGGTAGAGCACCACCCGCGGGGGCTTCTCCCCCCGGTCGAAGAGGAGAAAGGGCAGGGCGCGGGTCAGAAAGGTGACCCCCGCCATGACGGCGATGGACAGCAGAGACTCCACAGGGGTCAGCGGCATTGGGGCTCCTCCTCTCGTTTTCCGGGCCCGGGCTCCTCCTCCCGCCCCTCCAGGCGGGGGCGCAGCAGGGTGAGGGCGATGACGATCAGGGCCAGGGCGGGCAGGAGCATCTCCTCCTGGCCCACCAGCAGCAGGCTCACCAGGGTGATCCCCGCCCCCAGCAGGGCGGGCAGATGGCTGCCCGCCTTCTTCCACTGGCCCACGGCGATGACCAGGAACAGGGCGGTCATGGCGAAGTCCACCCCGGTGGTGTCCACCCCCAGGGCGGAGCCCAGCAGGGAACCCAGCACCGAGCCCAGAATCCAGTAGCTGTGGTCCAGCATGGCCACGGTGAAATAGAAGTTGTGGGGGGCGATCCCCGCCGGGGGCCGGGCCGAGCTGAGCAGGGCGTAGGTCTCGTCGGTGAGGGAGAAGATCATGTACAGCTTCCTGGGCCCCATCCCCCGGAACTTCTCCAGCATGGACAGGCCGTACACCAGGTGCCGGAAGTTGATCATCAGGGTGAGGAAGGCCACCTGCCCCAGGGGGGCGCCGGCGGCCAGGAGGGACACCCCCAGGTATTGGCCGGAGCCGGCGTAGATGGTCAGGCTCATGAGCAGGGCCCAGCCCACGCCGTAGCCCGCCGACTGGAGCATCAGGCCGAAGGCCATGCCGATGGCCAGATAGCCCATGAGGACGGGCACCGTCACCGGGAAGGCGGCGGCCAGGGTTTTGCGGTTCACGACAGGTTTCACCTCGTTGTCAGCAGTGTCCTCTCATTGTACCCGTTTTCCCGCCGGGATGCAAGCCCCATTTCCGCCCCGGTTTCTGTGCGGAATTTTTACATTTCTCCCCTTGATTTTTTAACACAGCCGCCTATAATGGACTGCAATACCATCCACGGAGGCATTTCCATGAGATCCCTGCTGTTCATCTACAACCCCACCTCGGGCACCGGCAAGATCAAGGCCGAGCTGCCCCTGATCACCGACACCTTCACCAAGGCCGGCTGGCTCACCACCGTCTACCCCACCCAGGAGAAGGGGGACGGGGCCCGGGCGGTGCGGGAGCTGGGGGCGCGGTTCGACCGGGTGGTGTGCGCCGGCGGCGACGGCACCCTCAGCGAGGTGGCCGGCGGCCTGATGGCCCTGCCCGACCCGCCCCCCCTGGGCTATATCCCCATGGGCTCCACCAACGACTGCGCCGCCACCCTGCGCCTGCCCAAGGGGACCGGTCCGGCCGCCCTGGCCGCCGCCGGGGCGGGGGAGCCCACGCCGGTGGACATGGGTCTGCTCAACGGCCGGCCCTTCGTCTATGTGGCCGCCTTCGGCGCCTTCACCAAGGTGGCCTACGACACCCCCCAGGACCTGAAAAAGACCTTCGGCCATCTGGCCTATATCTTCGGGGGCATCGCCTCCCTGCCCACCATCACCCCCTACCGGCTGCGGGTGGAGTGCGACGGCCAGACGCTGGAGGAGGACGAGGTCTACTTCGGCATGGTGAGCAACGCCCTGTCCATCGGGGGCATCCGCCCTCCCAACAGCGACCAGGTGGTGCTGGACGACGGGAAGTTCGAGGTCACCCTGGTGAAAAAGCCCATGAGCCTGGCCGACCTGGCCAACGGGCTCCAGGCCCTCATCAACCCCACCTCTCCCGCCGAGGGGGGCGCGCTGGTGCAGTTCCAGGCCAGCCAGATCACCTTCCGGGGCGACCGCCCCATCTCCTGGACGGTGGACGGGGAGTTCGGCGGGGAGTTCGAGGAGAGCCGGGTGGTCAACCGCCGCCGGGCGCTGAAAATCATCCAGGGGACGTGACCCGTTCCCCCCTATCCGCCCCCAAGACAGGCTGAACAGAGCACAGGCCCGCCGGCTGCGCCGGCGGGCCTGTTTCTCATTCCTTGGGCAGGACCTCAGACAGGTCGATCTCCTGGGCGTCGCTCCACAGCCGCTCCAGGTCATAGAACTTCCGGGCCTCCTCGGTGAACACGTGGACCACCACGCTGGAGAAGTCCATGAGCAGCCAGGTGCCGTCTCCGTGTCCCTCGATGTGGTGGACCCGCTCCCCCTGGGCCTCCGCCGCCTCCTCGCAGGCGTCGGACATGGCCTTCACCTGGGTGTTGGAGGTGGCGGTGCACAGCACGAAGTAGTCCGCCAGGGTGGTCAGCCCCTCCGTCTTCAGGACCTTGATGTTCTGGCCCTTCTTGGCGTCCAGGGCTCTGGCCAGCAGGGCCGCCAGTTCGTATGAATTCATGCGCTGTTCTC
The DNA here is from genome assembly GCA_944385645.1 of uncultured Oscillospiraceae bacterium. GTDB lineage: Bacteria > Bacillota > Clostridia > Oscillospirales > Oscillospiraceae > Lawsonibacter. The sequence continues at coordinate 162 of CALWYA010000031.1, read as the reverse complement.
CTTTCGGTTTTTTCTTTCTGGAATCGGGGTCTGTTCTGCTGTGTTTTTTTGTTTAGAACGCGTGCCTGGGCGGGCGGCCACATGGGGCCGCGCCCTTCGTCGTCGCAAGCTCCATACGCCCCAGGGCGGCTTCTCTTGGCCCTTCGGGCCAATTCACCTTCT
>CALWYA010000030.1 GCA_944385645.1 uncultured Oscillospiraceae bacterium | reverse complement strand
GCGCTTCTTGGTGTCACGCTGCGGCGGCTGCGCGACGCCGCACTGCTCAGCCCTCCGCGAAAAATACCGTTGGCCTTCGGCCAACCTGTTTTTTCGTCTGCGGCCTTCGCTGTGCGGCTGCTCCGCACGCCTCCGCGCTTCTTGCTTAGCACTCCGATACCCTGAGTGCTAAGCATAGAGTATCACTCCCTCCTGGAATTGTCAATAGGCACTTTATGAACTTATTGAAAACAAATGGACCCCGGCTGTTTTTCGCAAAACAGCCGGGGTACTGCTAACTTTGCGGGATTCAGGCCCGGGTCAGATCCCGGATCCAGCGGCCCGAGCGCAGGCGCCAGAGGCCGAGACCGAATTTGACCACCTGCTCCACCATAAAGGCCAGATAGACCCACAGCACCTGGGTGTGCAGCACCAGACCGCACAGGACGGCATAGGGGATGGCGCACACCCACAGGGGACAGGTGTCGATGAGGGTGGCCGCCCGCACGTCACCGCCGCCCCGGAGGACGCCGATGATGTTCACACTGTTGAAGGCCCGCAGGGGCATGTAGAAGGACATGACGGTGAGCATCATGCCGGCCACCGCCGAGGCGCCGGGGGAGAGCTTGAACAGGGGGAAGATCCAGTCGGGGGCGACGAACCGGGCGAAACACAGCAGCAGGACCCCCAGGATCAGGCCGCAGCCCACCGCCAGAGTGTCCATGGCCAGCCCGATGCGCCGGACCTGGCCGGTCCGGCCCGCGCCGATCTCCCGGCCGATGATGATGGAGGCGGTGGCCGCCAGACCGAAGGAGAAGACGGTGCACAGCTTCTCCACGTTGCCCGCCAGGGTATAGGCGGCCAGGATCTCGGTGCTGTTGTCCATGTGGCCCATGATGGTGGGGAAGACGGAGGTGCCGATGCCCCACAGGGTCTCATTGCACACCACCAGACCGCCGTAGCGGATAAAGCGCCAGCTCATGCTGAGCCCCGGCCGCAGCAGCAGGGCGGGCCGGATGCGGAAAAATTTGGTCCGGGCCATGTGGCCCACCACGATGGCCACCTCCAGCATCCGGGCGATGAGGGTGGCCAGGGCGGCCCCCCGCACGCCCAGCTGGGGGGCGCCCAGGTTGCCGAAGATGAACACCCAGTTCAGGAAGGTGTTGGTGGTCATGGAGGCGGCCAGGATGTACATACCCAGCCGGGGCTGCTCCATGCTCCGATAGGCGGCCACATAGACCATGGTGAAGGCGTTGAGCACATAGGACAGCCCGGCCAGCCCGCCATACTGGGCGGCCAGCTCCACCAGCTGGGGCTGGTTGTTGAACAGGCTGAGGAAGGGGATGGGGCACAGGATCAGAATGGCCGCGAAGACCGAGGCCACCAGCAGCACCACCCACAGGGCCACCCCCATCACCCGGTTGATGGCCTCCATGTCCTTCCGGCCCCAGTACTGGCTGATCAGGACGGAGGAGCCGCTCTGGACCCCGAAGATGAACAGCTGCACCACGAACAGGGGGATGTTGGCCAGGGTGACCGCCGCCATGGGCGCCTCGCCCAGAATGCCCACCATAAAGGTGTCCGCCATGCCCAGCATACTGGTGATCAGGTTCTGGAGGACGATGGGGGCGGCCAGGGCGGCCACCTGGGTGTAGAAGCCCGGCTTCTGTCTCATGTAGGCGAACATGGGATCTCTCTCCTTTTTCTCGGCCCCAGTGCCTTGCTGTGCCCCGCCCTCTCTCCAGCGCGGGATACAGTGGGGAAAGTTTTGATAAAATAATACGAAATGAAATCAGGACAAAGTGGAAAACAGCTCTCGCCGGGCGGCGGTCAGCCCCTCCACCAGGGCGTCCAGGTCCTCCTGGGTGTTGTCCGGGGAGAAGCTGATGCGCAGGACTCCGTCCAGCTCCGCCTTGGGCAGCTTCAGGGCGGCGAACACGTGGCTGGGCTTCCCCTTGTGGCAGGCGGAGCCGGAGGACAGGTAAACCCCCCGGTCGCTGAGCCAGCGCACCACTACCTCGCTCTTATAGCCAGGCAGGGTCACCGGCAGGATGTGGGGGGCGCCGCCCTGGGTGAGTACCTTCAGTCCGGGGACCTCCCGGACCAGCCGCTCCTCCGCCTGAGCCCGCAGGGCGGTCAGCTTCTGGAAGGTTTCCTCCCGGCGCTCCGCCCCCAGCCGGGCGGCGGCGGCGAAGGCGGCGATCTGGCCGGTGGCCTCGGTCCCCGAGCGCAGGCCGCCCTCCTGCCCGCCCCCCAGAATCAGGGGGGGCAGCTTCAGCCCCTGCCGCACGTACAGGGCGCCGATGCCCTTGGGGGCCCGGATCTTGTGGCCGCTCACCGACAGCAGGTCCACTCCCAGCTCTTTGGGGGTGAAGGGGAGCTTCAGGAAGCCCTGGACCGCGTCGCAGTGGAGCAGGGCGGGGCTGCCGGTCCGGCGGATGGCCTGGGCGGCCTCCCGGACGGGCAGAACGGTGCCCAGCTCGTTGTTCACCAGCATCATGGTCACCAGGGCGGTGTCCGGCCGGATGGCCTCCTCCACCTGCCCGGGGGCGATGTTCCCCTGCCGGTCAGGCTGGAGATAGGTGACCTCATAGCCCTCCCGCTCCAGGGCCCTGCAGGGCTCCAGGACAGCGGCGTGCTCGATGGCGGTGGTGACGATGTGGCGGCCCACCCGGCGGTTCAGAGCCAGGGCGGACCGGATGGCCCAGTTGTCGCTCTCAGTGCCGCAGGAGGTGAAGAAGAGCTCGCCGGGGGCGCAGCCCAGGGCGCCGGCCACGTCGGCCCGCCAGAGCGTCAGGGCCTGGGCGGCCTGCCGGCCGAACTCGTACACCGAGGAGGGGTTGCCCCACCCCCGGGTCATGGCTTCCAGGGCGGCCTGGGCGGCCTCGGGACACACCGGGGTGGTGGCGGCGGAATCAAAATAGTGGAACACAGGCAGGACCTCCAGTGGCTTCTAATGGACAGCACCCCCATTCTATGCCGCCCTGGGGGGAAAGTCAAGGACAAGCAGGGGAAAAAGCCCCGGGAATCGGCCGCTTCCCCTTGCAAAAAATCCGAGGGTCCAGTATAATGAAGCTACGCTGTGAAAAAAGGAGGCGCTTCCCCGTGAAGAGCCAAACCGGTATCTGCTATATCGTGGGGGCCATGTCCCTGACCCCCGGCCTGTGTCCGCACCCCGCCCCCGGCGACTATGTGATCGCCGCCGACCGGGGGTTCGACTCCCTGCTGGCCTATGGGGTGATGCCCGACCTGGCGGTGGGGGATTTCGACTCCCTGGGGCACCAGCCCAACCACCCCAACGTGATCCAGCTCCCCGCGGAGAAGGACGACACCGACATGGTGTTCGCCCTGCGCCAGGGGCTGGAGCGGGGCTATCGCCGCTTCCTGCTGCTGGGAGGGGTCGGGGGCCGGCTGGAGCACACCATGGGCAATCTGGAGCTGCTGGACTGGCTGACCTGCCACGGGGCCCAGGGCTTTCTGGCCGGGGAGAAGACCGCCGCCACCTGTATCCGGGACGGGAGCAGCATCACTTTCCCGGACTACATGACGGGCTATCTGTCCGTCTTCTGCAACAGCGGCATGGCAGAGGGGGTCACCCTGTCCAATCTGAAATACCCCCTGGAGAACGACACCCTCTCCAGCAGCTTCCCCCTGGGGGTGAGCAACCAGTTTGTGGGCCAGAGCGCCCGGGTGTCGGTGCAGAAGGGCAGCCTGCTGCTCATCTGGGAGGAGAAGGGGGACCTGTACTCCCTCCTGCCCCAGCTGTGGGTGGTGTGAGGCGGTTTTCGCCTTGCCTTTTGGGGCACCCTGTGGTATAGTCTTGTTCCAGGTCCGGCGAGAGGAGGTGTTCCCGTGGGCGAGTCGGTCAAGGTGGTGGCCAAGAACAGCAAGGCCTACCACGACTATTTCATCGAAGAGAAGTACGAGGCCGGCATCGAGCTGGCGGGCACAGAGGTCAAATCCATCCGCCAGGGCCACGTGAACCTGAAGGACTCCTTCTGCATTGTCAAGGACGGGCAGATGTCCGTGGTGGGGATGCACATCAGCCCCTATGAGAAGGGGAACATCTTCAACAAGGACCCTCTGCGGCAGCGCCGGCTGCTGATGCACAAGCGGGAGATTCTGAAGCTCTTTGCCCGCATCAAGCAGGACGGCTACTCCCTCATCCCCCTGACCATCTACTTCCGGGGACCCAGGGTCAAGCTGGAGATCGGCCTGGCCCGGGGCAAGAAGCTGTATGACAAGCGGGAGTCGGCGGCCCGGCGGGACGCCAAGCGGGAGATGGACCGGGCCATGAAGGCCCGGAACCGGTGAATGACACGAATATAAAATCCATCGGAGAAAGGATGTTGCCTTATGGCGCAAAACCCCATTGTCACCATTGAAATGGAAAACGGCGGGATCATTCGGGCGGAGCTCTACCCCGATGTGGCCCCCAACAGTGTGAACAACTTCATCAGCCTGATCCGGAAGGGTTTCTATGACGGCCTGATCTTCCACCGGGTCATCCCCGGCTTCATGATCCAGGGAGGCTGCCCCAACGGCAACGGCATGGGCGGCCCCGGCTACTCCATCAAGGGGGAGTTTGCCCACAACGGCTTTGCCAACGACCTGCTCCACGACCGAGGGGTGCTGTCCATGGCCCGGGCCATGGACCCGGACTCTGCCGGCAGCCAGTTCTTCATCATGGTGGAGAAGGCCCCCCACCTGGACGGGGACTACGCCGCCTTCGGCAAGGTGATCGAGGGCATGGAGGTGGCCGACGCCATTGTCTCCGCCAAGGCCGACTGGAACGACCGGCCCCGGGAGCCCCAGCGGATGAAGAAGGTCACTGTGGACACCTTCGGCGTGGACTACCCCGAGCCGGAGAAAGTGTAACCAACCCGAGTAAGCGTACCCCGCTCCGGCATGGAGCCGGAGCGGGCCCAGCTTCTGTCTAACCTGAATCAGCGCAGAAGCGGTATGATTTCGCCGTCCCAAACCGGAGCCCAGCGCAGCGGGTCCGGTTTGGAGAGGAGGAGCAGCGAAATGAGCGAGCTTTCGGCTTTTGCCGGAAGCGAGAGATATGGAGCTTGCGACGACGCGGGGGCGTACCGGTTTCGACGGGGACACGGAAGTGGGAATAGCGGGCGGTGGCGCCTGGCCACCTTAAAACGGGCATTCTTTATAAATTAAAGAACAACGATAACTACGCTTACGCTGCCTAATTAAAGGCGGCCGTCTGACCCGGAAGGACCACGAGCCGGGATCAGGCGTCGTTTAGTGGTGCACGTGCGCCGGCAAAGCTTTGCGCCGGCCATGAATTATGAAGCTCACCCGACCCCCGGGCGTGACGGCTTGCCCGGGGAGAGGGGAACAGGGAGCTCAGGGCTCCCGCAATAACCGTCTGCGCCCGGAGAAGTTCCCATGGAAGGGTTTTCGGACGGGAGTTCAACTCTCCCCGCCTCCACCATAACGCGCAAATACGAACTCTGCATATTGTCAGGAATGTATTTGCGATAACAGAAGAGATAGAGCCAAGGTCGTGAGGCCTTGGCTCTATCTCTTTTTTCATAAAATCATTTATTCATTATCAGAGGAGTTTGACCCAGGAGGCGATCATCTCCGCCGTCCCCTCGATCCCCCGGACCGAGCTGTTGATGCAGAAGTCATAGTTATCCGGCGCACCCCAGTTCCGGCCAGTGTAAGTATCGTAATATTTCTTCCGCTGTTTGTCGATTTTCCTGACAGCATCCTCCGCCTCTTTTTGCCCGATGCCCTCGACCGCCATCCGGCGGCTGACCCGGTCGGCAAAGGGGGCGCAGACAAACAGGCCGACCACCGGGATACCGGCGGAGCGGAGGACCACATCGGCGCACCGCCCCACGATGATGCAGGGCCCTGCCTGGGCAAGCTCCAGGATGACCTGGCTCTGCAGCTCGAACAGGATGTCCTCCGCCGGTTGGCCCTTCCGGACCTGTGGGCCGCCCTCATAGATGCCGGTAAACAGCCAGGGATTGGCGGCCTTTTCCTCTTTCCCGGAGAACAGTTCCTCCCTCAGCTGCGCCTTTTGGGCGGCCAGAGCGATCAGCTCCCGGTCATAGCAGGGGATGCCCCAGTTTTCCGCCAGGCGCTTCCCGATCTCCCGGCCCCCACTGCCGAATTGCCGGCCCAGGGCGATCACAGACGATTTCATCTCAGCGGCCTCCTTCCTCGGCGTTAAAGTCCATATTCTCCCCGGCCAGCCGGAGCTTTGCCCCCATGACATGGGAGCGGAGCAGCTGGTCGGTGAAGCGGATCAGCTCCTCCGGCGTCTCCCGGATCTCCCCCTGCAGCCAGTCCTCAGTGATGCCGGCCAGGGCGCTCACATAGAATCTCGTCAGCAGATCGATCTCCCGGTCGCTGGCCGGATAATTCAGCTGGGCCGCGAGATTCTGAATGGTGTTCTGAATGACGGAATTGATGTCATCCCGGAAGAACCGTTTCAGATGTTCCCGGCTGACGGAGTGGAGGGCGCACAGGCACACCGCCCGATTCTCCTGAAGGTAGCGGAACAGCTGGAGCAGGCCGTCCTGCCACAGCAGGACCCCCTCGTGGGCCCGGAGCAGGGCCACCGCCTCCTGGTCGAACATCCAGCGCACCGCGGCATAGATATCCTCAAAGTGATAGTAAAAGTGCTGGCGGGTCATGCCGCATTGGCGCATGATCTCCGCCACGGTGATCTTGTCCAGCGGCTTTTGCGCCATCAGTGATTTCAGCGCGGCGCAGATCTCCTGCCTGGCGGCGTCGCCGGCCGCGTATGTCCGTTTCTCCATTCTGGGCCTCCCAGCTTGCCTGTGAAAACAAATCGTCAGTCTGAAGTATAGCATAAGTTTCCTGCGGTGTCATGGGTGCAGAATGGGGGCAGGTGTCAGATTTCTGACACCCACCCCTCTTCTGCACCTTGCTTTCTCTGCCGGAGTCACATACGCTGAAAGAAAACGGAAGGGAGCAGAGTACGATGACGGAATGCTATCAAGTGACCTTGCACAGCCAGATGGGGCCCCGGACAGGGCTTTTGACCCTGGAACGCAGGGGCAATTATTTTACCGGGCTTCTGGAGCTGATGGGCTATGAGAACACCGTCCAGGGAGTACAGGCGGAGGACGGGAATCTCCATCTGTTCCACCCGATCCGCACGGCGGTGCATACCCTGCTCTGTGAGACGGTGCTGGCCCTTCAAGATGGACATTTGACAGGCGAGACCACAGCAAAAGCCTGCCGCATCCGGTGGGAGGGCGTCCCGCTGCCCGGCGGCGCGCCGGGGCAGGCCGGGCAGGAGGAGCAGAGAGCGTGAAGCGAGAGACAGAAAAGCCGTCCTTTTTTCAGCGTCTGGCCACGGTGATCGTGGACAAGCGGAACCTGATTTTCTTCCTCTACGCCTGCGCCCTGGTGTTCTGCCTGTTCTCCCGGAACTGGGTGAGCGTCTGCAATGACCTCACGGAATATTTGCCGGACGACACGGAGACCCGCCAGGGCCTGACGCTGATGGACGAGGAATTTACCACCTTTGCCACCGCCCGGGTCATGGTGTCCCATGTGACGCTCGATATCGCCGCCGACCTGGCGGAACAGATGGAGCGAATCGAAGGGGTGACTTCAGCCTCGATGGGTGACACGGACACCCCGGAGGACATCGCGGAGTATTTCAAAGGGGCGGACGCTCTCATCTCCGTGACTTTTAACGGAGAGGAGGACGATCCGGCCTGCCTTGCCGCCCTGAATGAGATCCGGGAACTCCTCGCCCCCTATGATTTCTACATCGAGAGTGCCGTGGGAGATTCCGAGTCGGACGATCTGGCCGAAGAGATGCAGGTGATCCTGGTGATCGCGGCCGTCATCATCGTGCTGGTACTGCTGCTCACCTCCCGCTCCTACGCGGAGATCCCGGTGCTACTCCTGACCTTTATAGCGGCGGCCCTGCTGAACATGGGGACAAATTTTATCTTTGGTGAAATCTCCTTCGTGACCAATGCGGTAACAGTGGTGCTCCAGCTGGCCCTGGCCATCGACTACGCCATCATCATGCTCCACCGTTTTCTGGAGGAGCGGGAGACCAAAGGGGATCGGGAGGCCTGCATCGCGGCGGTGGCCGCCGCCATTCCTTCCATCTCCGCCAGCAGCCTCACCACCATCGCCGGTATGGTTGCCATGATGTTTATGCAGTTCCAGATCGGCTTCGACATGGGCATCGTGCTCGTCAAAGCCATCCTGTTCAGTATGCTCTCGGTGTTTACCCTGATGCCGGGCCTTCTCATGCTCTTTTCCAAGGCTATGGCCAAGACCCGGCACCGCAGCTTTATTCCCAAAATCGACCGTTGGGGGAAACTGACCCTGAAACTGCGGTATGTGGGCGTTCCCCTGTTCGCCGTCGCGCTGGTGGGAGGATTCCTGCTGTCCAGCCGGTGTCCCTATGTCTACGGCTTTAGTCTGATCGAGACGGCGCAGAAGAACGAGAGCCAGATCGCCCAGGAGCGGATCGACGGGACCTTCGGGAGCCAGAACATCATGGCCCTCATCGTCCCCAAGGGGGACTATGCCAGTGAAAAGGCTCTGCTCGCCCGGCTGGAGACCTATGACCAGGTGGACTATGCCATGGGACTGTCCAACGTGGAGGTGATGGACGGCCATATGCTCACCGACACCCTGACGCCCCGGCAGTTTGCCGAGATGACCGACCTGGATTATGAGCTGGTCAAGCTGGTGTACGCCGCCTACGCGGCAGAGAGAGAGGAATACGGCCGCATCGTGGGCGGTGTGGAGGACTATGCCGTGCCTCTGATGGATATGTTCTTCTTCGTCTACGACAAGGTGGAGGAAGGGTATGTGTCCCTGGATGAGGATCAGACGGCCGACCTGGATGACCTCTATGAACAGCTCACCGACGCCCAGGCCCAGCTGCTGGGGGAACATTACACCCGGATGCTGGTGAGCCTGGATCTGCCCGAGGAGGGGCAGGAGACCTTTGATTTCCTCCAGGTCATCCACCGGGAGGCGGAGCGGTACTATGACCCGGATCAGGTCTACCTGGTGGGGGACTCCACCAGCGACTACGATCTGTCCGCCTCCTTCGCCGGGGACAATATCATGATCAGCGTGCTGTCCGTGGTACTCGTCGTCCTGGTGCTGCTGTTCACCTTCCAGTCGGTGGGCCTGCCCATCCTGCTGATTCTGGTGATCCAGGGGAGCATCTGGATCAACTTTTCCTTCCCCGGCGTTACTGGGCAGCCCATATTCTTCATGAGCTATCTGGTGGTGACCTCCATTCAGATGGGGGCCAACATCGACTACGCCATCGTGATTTCCTCCTGGTACAACGACCTGAAGGAGACGATGCCCCGGCGGGAGGCCATCATCCAGGCCCTGAACCTGTCCTTCCCCACGGTATTTACCTCGGGGAGCATCCTGTCCTCCGCCGGCTTTCTGATCGCCAGGATCACCACCTCCCCCGCCATCGTGGGCATCGGGGAGTGCCTGTGCCGGGGGACCCTCATCTCCATGTTCCTGGTCATGTTCATCCTGCCCCAGATCCTGTATCTGGGAGACAAGATCGTAGAAAAGACCCGGTTCAATATCAAGGTGCCGGAGGTGGGCCGGGCCCAGGCAAGCGGGATCGTCTATGTGAACGGGCGGGTCCGGGGCCGGGTGTCCGGCACCGTGGACGCCACCATCCACGGTGTCATTCGCGGCGACGTATCCGGAATCTTGGAGACCGGCAGTTATCAGACCGAGGAGGTTCCAAAAGCAGATGAAGCGAAAGATCAATAAGTTTGTGAGCCTCCTGTCGGCGGCGGTTCTGCTGTTCTCCCTCCTGACCACCGCCGCCCTGGCCGCCGGAGATGCCGTCTATCTCCGCACGGCGGAGGATCTGGCGGAATTTTCCCGGAGCTGCACCCTGGATAGCTGGTCCCAGGGAAAGACCGTCTATCTGGAGGCGGACATCGACCTGACTGGCGTGGACTTCGCCCCCATCCCCACCTTTGGTGGCACCTTCCACGGCCAGGGCCACACCATCTCCGGTGTGTCCCTCACCGGCAGCGGCAACGTGCGGGGCCTGTTCCGGTACATCCAGCCCACCGGAGCGGTCTATGACCTGGCGGTGGAGGGGATCATCGACCCCAGCGGCCAGCAGAACACTCTGGGCGGACTGGCCGGGGACAACCGGGGGCTTTTGAGCAACTGCTCCTTCACCGGGACCGTAGCCGGACGGGACAGCGTGGGCGGCCTGGTGGGGATCAACCAAGCCCAGGGGCAGATCGTGGGCTGTACCTTCTCCGGCTCCCTCTCCGGGGAGCACTATGTGGGCGGCATCGCCGGGCAGAATTACGGAACCATCCTGCAATGCGAAAACCTGGGCGGCGTCAACACCATGGAAGCGACCGTCGTCGTGAGCCTGGATGACCTGAACCGGGAACAGCTCAACGCGGCGGAAAACGTGCCGGCCTGCACGGACATTGGGGGCATCGCCGGGTTTTCCAGCGGCATCCTGCAGGGCTGTACCAACACTGGGCCGGTGGGGTACGCCCATGTGGGCTACAACATCGGCGGCATCGTGGGGCGGCAGTCCGGGTATCTGGACGGCTGTACCAACACCGGGACCGTTCTGGGCCGGAAGGATGTGGGCGGCGTCGCTGGCCAGCTGGAGCCGGAGGTGCGCCTGCTCTTCAACGAGGGCCAAATGGGCGATCTGCTGGACGCTCTGGACACCCTGCGGGCCCTGGCCGGTGATTTGCGAGATGACCTGAGCGCCTCCTCCGACCAGCTCTCTGACCGGATGGACGCCATTTCCCAGCGGGCCGGAGAGGCCCAGGAGGTCATCGGGGATCTGGCCGACTCCGCCACAGACTGGGCCAACGGGAACATCGACGAGATCAACAGCCTCTCCGCCCGCCTCTCGTGGCTGATAGACGAAATAGCGCCCATGCTGGATGACACCGCCGGCGTCCTGGATCTGGCGGAGGAGATGGCCGGACAGCTGGGCGACGTACTGGAGGAGGGCCGGGCGGCGGGCGAGATCGGCGCGGATACGGCAGCCGAGGTGGGGGATGCGATCCGGGCCCTTCGTTCCGCCCTGACCCAGGCCCGCGCCTCCCGCGATCAGCTCCAGTCCGCTCTGGATCACCTGAAGCAGGTGCTGGGCCGGGGGGAAGACACCGGCCCGGCCGTGGAGGCGCTTTTTGAAGCCTTCGGCATCTTTGCGGAGGACTGCGGCGAAGCGGCCGGCTCCGCCGCCCAGGCGCTGCGCATTTTGTGGGAAGCTGGCGGGCTGGATGGGATGACCGAGGAACAGCAAGCGGCGTGGAATGGGGCCCTGGCCGGCGTGCAAAGCGGCCTCGCCCAAGCGGCGGCTGCCTTGCCGGACATGGGGAAGGCCCTGATCCGGCTGGCCGATTCCCTGACCCACCCGGAGGAGTTTGGCAATGCGCTGGAGGATGTGAAAGGGGCCGGAGCATCCCTCTCCGCCGCCCTCCGCTCCCTGGCGAACGCGGCCAAGGAGGGGCAGGACATCGCCGGCAGTCTGCGGGAGCTTTTAGAGCAGGGCGGGGACGTGGGACACGCGCTGGAGAAGGTCGTGGACACTACGGAGGACCTTCTGGGACAGGCGGCCGGGATCGGCCGGGATCTGGCGGACACCGTGGAGGAGCTCTCGGAGATGCCCACCATCACCATCCACCCCATCAGCGAGGAGATCCAGGCCCAGGGGGACGCCCTGGGGGACGTCTTCACCCAGCTTCTGGATGACGGAGAGGCCCTGCGGGAGACTATGTCCGGCAGCAAGGACCTCCTGCTGGACGATTTGGATGCCATCAGCGCCCAGTTCGGCGTCATCACCGATCTGCTCCGGGATATGCTGGAGGGCTCGGACGAGGAGACGGAGCGGTTCGAGGACGTGTCCGACCAGGAGACCGGCGTGCCGGACACCGGGGCCATCGTCAGCGCTCGGAACAGCGGCGCGGTGGAGGGGGATGTGAACACCGGCGGCATCGTGGGCTCCATGGCCATCGAATACGACTTTGACCCGGAGGACGATCTGATCCGGGAGGGGGGACGCTCCCTGGACTTCCGGTACCAGACCCGGGCCGCCGTCCTCTCCTGCGTCAACACCGGGCCGGTCACCGGGAAGGAGAACTACGCCGGCGGCGGCGCGGGACTGATGGACCTGGGCCGGGTGAGCGGCTGTGAGAATTACGGGATGGTGGCCAGTACCAACGGCAGCTATGTGGGCGGCATCGCCGGGGCCTCCTGGGGCAGTATCCGGGACAGCTGGGTGAAGTGTCATC
>CALWYA010000029.1 GCA_944385645.1 uncultured Oscillospiraceae bacterium | reverse complement strand
GTCCAGGTGGGGGCCATCCCCTATTTCATGGAGTGGAAGGACGTCATCGCCAAGGCCCCCACGGGGACGGGCAAGACCTTCGCCTTCGGCATCCCCATGGTGGAGCACACCGACCCGGCGGGGGAGCAGGTCACCGGCCTGGTGCTGGCCCCCACCCGGGAGCTGGCCATCCAGATCCGGGACGAGCTGCGGGACCTGTGCGCCTTCAAGGAGGGGGTGCGGGTGGTGTGCCTGTACGGGGGACAGCCCATCGACAAGCAGATCACCCAGCTGAAAAAGAAGCCCCAGATCGTGGTGGCCACCCCCGGCCGGCTCATGGACCACATGAAGCGGCGCACCGTCCGCCTGGACAAGGTGGAGACGGTGGTGCTGGACGAAGCGGACCGGATGCTGGACATGGGCTTCGTCCGGGACGTGACCCACATCCTGGACACCATGCCCCAGCGGCGCAACCTGGGCATGTTCTCGGCCACCATCTCCCGGGAGGTGCTGGACATCTCCTGGGTGTACCAGCGGGACCCGGTGGAGATCACCGTCCAGGCCGACGAGGAGAACCGCCCCGACATCGCCCAGTACCGGCTGGACGTGGAGCGCAATGAGAAGGCGGACACCATGGTCCGGCTGCTGGAGATGGGGGGCTATGAGCGGGTCATCGCCTTCTGCAACACCAAAAATATGACCGACCGGCTCTCCGGTCTGCTCCAGATGCGGGGGGTGTCCTGTCAGGCCATCCACGGGGACATCCAGCAGTCGGTGCGGGAGCGCACCCTCCAGAAGTTCCGGGAGGGGCAGCTGCGGGTGCTGGCCGCCACCGACGTGGCCGCCCGGGGGCTGGACATCGACGACGTGGACGCGGTGTTCAACTACGACGTCCCCGACGAGAACGAGTACTACATCCACCGCATCGGCCGCACCGGCCGGGCCAAGCGCCACGGAGTGGCCTTCTCCCTGGTGGCCACCATCGCCGAGGGCCTGCGGCTGGACGAGATCGCCAAGGTCACCGGCAGCCAGATCCGCCCCGTCCACTTCAACGAGAAGGGCGACCTGGTGGCCGCGGTGGTCAAGGGCTGACCGCCAAATTTTCATCTGTCTTTCATCTTCTTCCCATGGATTTTTTAATCCGGGCGGCGTATCCTGTTCTCAGAGACTCAGGGGAACCTTCCCGCTGACAGACAGGAGCGACTGAATATGAACGGCAATCCTCTATATCGGACAGAAAACGGCGGCAAGATGCTGTGCGGCGTGTGCGGCGGCATCGCGGAGCACTTCGAGATCGACCCCACCCTGGTCCGCCTGGGCTGGGTGCTGGCCTCGCTGGGCACCTTCTCCATCGGCTTTTGGGCCTATCTGCTGTGCGCCCTGCTGCTGCCCCGGAAGAGCGACGTGCTCCCCGCATAGGCCGGCGCCGGGCCGGCCGTCAATCGGGATCAAAAAGGAGTGATTGAACTATGGGAGGCAAAAAACTGTACCGCACCGAGGGCCCCTACAAGATGGTGGCCGGGGTGTGCGGCGGCCTGGGAGAGTACTTCGACATCGACCCCACCCTGGTGCGGGTGCTGTGTGTCGCGGCCATTTTCTTCTCCTTCTCCGCCGTGTTCTGGATCTACCTCATCTGCGCCTTCATCATCCCCAAGAAGAGCGACGTGTACCCCGGCTATTGAGCCCGGGAAAAACAGAAGTGCAACTTTTTCCGTCCCCGCCCCTGTGGGCGGGGACGGCTGACAGGAGGACACCGCTATGGCAATCGTCCGCCCCTCTGTGCCGGCGGACATCCCCGCCCAGCGGCAGCTGTGGCAGCTGGCCTTCGGGGATGACGGGGCCTATGTGGACAACTTCTATACCGCCTATTACCGCCCCGAGCGGGTGCTGGTGCTGGAGGAGGCCGGAGCCGTCCGGGCCATGACCGCCTGGTTCGACACCGCCTTTGTCGTCCCCGGGCGGGGGGAGTTCCGGGCCGCCTATCTCTACGCCGTGGCCACCCACCCGGAGCGGCGGGGGCGGGGTCTGGCGGGAGAGCTGCTGGCCCGGGCGGACGGCTTCTTCCGGACCTGGGACATCCTGGCGGTGACCACCGTCCCCGCCGAGCCCTCCCTCCACAACTTTTTCGGGGGGAACGGCTTCCGGGAGTGCTTCGTCCACGGACAGTTCCGGTATGACCGCCCCTCCGCCCCTGCTCCGGCGGAGGGGGAGCTGGAATCCCTGTCCCCGGCGGCCTACGCCGCCCTGCGGGAGGAGCGGCTGGCGGGCCGGGCCCACATCGCCCTCTCCCCCGAGGTGATGGCCTATCAGGCCGGGGCCTGCGCCCTCGCCCCCGGGGGCGGGCTGTACGCCCTGGACACCCCCCGCGGCCGGGCCGCCCTGTGCGCCGAGGGGATGGGCGACGGCAGTCTGCTGGTAAAGGAGCTGTTGTGCCCCCCGGGGGAGCTGGAAAACATCCTGGCCCGGCTGCCCGCTCTGCTGCCCCGCTGGTCCGGCCTGTACCGCACCCCTGACGGGGACATCCCCTTCGGGATGCTGAAATGGCTGGACCCGGCCCTGGACCGGGCCTGGGACTGGTCCTCTGCCGCCTATCTGGGGCTGGCCTTTGACTGAATTCCTGCAAAAATGTGTCGTTCCGGCCGCGCTCCTCCGGGAGCGCGGCCATTCTATCGCTTTAGTTTGTTTGCCACATGAATTTCCTTGTGGCACCCCCCACAAAATAAGTGCTTTACTCCAATTTTTATTGTGGTAAGATAGTCACGCCAACAGAGGAACGGAAGCGATCATCCCCCCGGCGGGCCGCCGGCGCGGGACTGATGAAGGGCTTCCGTCAAAAAATGCCCAAGAGGCATGAGGAGGAAATTCTGTCATGAACGCGTACATCGAGAAAGTCCTGAACGAGACCCGCGCCAAGAATCCCAACGAGCCCGAGTTCCTGCAGACCGTGGAAGAGGTGCTCACCTCCCTGGAGCCCGTCATCAACGCTCACCCCGAGTATGAGAAGGTCTCTCTGCTGGAGCGGATGGTGGAGCCCGAGCGGATCATCCAGTTCCGGGTGGTCTGGGAGGACGACAATCACAACTGGCAGGTCAACAAGGGCTATCGCGTGCAGTATAACGGCGCCCTGGGCCCCTACAAGGGCGGCATCCGCTTCGACCCCTCCGTCAACCTGTCCATCATCAAGTTCCTGGGCTTCGAGCAGACCTTCAAGGACGCTCTGACCGGCCTGCCCATCGGCGGCGGCAAGGGCGGCTCCGACTTCGATCCCCGCGGCAAGAGCGAGGCCGAGGTCATGCGCTTCTGCCAGGCCTTCACCAGCGAGCTGTACCGCCACATCGGCCAGGACATCGACTGCCCCGCCGGCGACCTGGGCTGCGGCAGCCGTGAGATCACCTATATGTACGGCCAGTACCGCCGCCTGGTGGGCGCCGCCGAGTTCGGCGCTCTGTCCGGCAAGTTCGTCTCCTCCGGCGGCTCCCTGGGCCGCAACGAGGCCACCGGCTACGGCGCTGTCTACTACCTGGAGGAGGTCCTCAAGCACGACGGCGAGGACATCAAGGGCAAGAAGCTGGCCATCGCCGGCTTCGGCAACGTGGCTTGGGGCATCATGAAGAAGGCCACCGAGCTGGGCGCCAAGGTCACCTACTTCTCCGGCCCCGACGGCTACATCCACGATCCCGACGGCGTGTGCACGCCCGAGAAGCTGGACTTCATCGTGGAGATGCGGGCCAAGGACTCCGCCCACTGCGCCCCCTACGCCGAGAAGTTCGGCTGTGAGTTCGTGCCCAACCAGAAGTGCTGGGGCGTCAAGGACGTGGACGTGTACATGCCCTCCGCCACCCAGAACGACGTCAACCTGGAGTGGGCCAAGAAGATCGCCGAGTCCGGCGTGAAGTACTACATCGAGGTGGCCAACATGCCCACCACCAACGACGCTCTCCAGTTCCTGAAGGAGCAGAAGCACATGGTGGTGGCCCCCTCCAAGGCGGTCAACGCCGGCGGCGTGTCCGTGTCCGAGCTAGAAATGGCCCAGAACGCCGAGCGGGTGTACTGGACCGCCGAGGAAGTGGACGCCAAGCTGCACGACATCATGAAGAACATCTACCACTCCTCCGTGGCCGCCGCCGAGCGCTACGGCCTGGGCTATGACCTGGTGGCCGGCGCCAACATCGTGGGCTTCCAGCGGGTGGCCGACGCCATGATGGTCCAGGGCATTTTCTGATCTCTCTAACTTCTTCTCCCTCTTCTCTGAAGCGCCGGCGGGCTGTGCCCGCCGGCGCTTCAAACTGTCAAAGCGGCAGGGCCTCTGAGGGAGCCGATCCCGTGGGAGGCGGGCCGCCGCGCGGTCTGGTTTTCCCCGGCAGCGCGCACTCCCCCACTTTACAAGTTTCGCCTCCTCCGATATAATGAACACAGCCCAGTTTACTGTCAGAGAAGGGAGTTTTTTCCATGAATCGCCCGATGATCCGGATCCTTGCCCTGGCCCTGTGCCTGGCCTGTCTGCTGTCCGGCTGCTCCGGCGCCTCCGACGGATCCCAGCCGGAGGATGTCTCAGGCTCCTCCCAGCAGGAGCCTGGACCCGCTGTCAGCAGCGGGCCGGACTCCAGCCAGCCTCAGGAGCCCCCTGCGCCCCCCGAGCCCCCCGAGCCACAGCCTCAGCTGACCCAGGCCGACATCGACGAGGCCCTGCAGGCGGTGATGGAGGACTATTCCGCCGTGGCCGTGTCGGTGGCCGCCATTGAAAACGGACAGCTCAGCCAGTCCGGCGCCTGGGGCTGGGCCGTCCGGGATGAGCGGGAGATGACCGCCGACACCAAGCTGCGGGTGGCCTCCCTGAGCAAGGTGGCCGTGGGCATGTGCGCCATGGCCATGGCCGAGGAGGGCATCCTGGACCTGGACGCCCCCCTGAGCACCTACTGGGGGGAGAGCGTTCAGAACCCGTACAGCCAGAGTCAGCCCACCGCCCGCACCCTCATGTCCCACTCCTCCTCGGTCAAGGACCTGGAGATCACCCGGGGCCTGTCCCACCTGACCGGCCTGCTCAGCAGCTCCTCCGCCTGGCGCTCCATGGAGCCGGGCAACGGGGGCTACTGGTATTACAGCAACTTCGGGGTGTGCGTGCTGGGCACCACCCTGGAGCTGGCCTCCGGCCAGGTGCTGGACGACTACTTCCAGAGCCGCTTCTGCCAGCCGCTTGGGCTGACCGCCTCCTTCTTCGGGGGCAATCTGGAGGAGGAGGAGCTGGCCACCCTGTATAACCCCAGCAGCGTGGGCCGCACCGCCGCCGCCCAGGCCGGCGAGTCGATCCCCGACCAGATCGGGGACGGGGCCTCCTGGTACCCCGGCGGGCTGACCATCAGCGCCGTGGATCTGGCCAAGCTGGTGGCCGTGCTGGCCAACGGCGGGGAATATGAGGGGGTGTCCTATCTGGAGCCCAGGACGGTGGCCGAGATGGAGACCCCCCAGTTCCAGGTGGACCCCGGCGAGACCTCGGTGTTCGACCAGTGCCTGATCCTCCGCCGGCAGGAGAACATCCTGGGCCGGGACCAGATCTACTACCACACGGGCAGCGCCTACGGGGTGTTCTCCCTGCTCACCTTCGACCCGGACACCGGAGACGGGGTGGTGGTCCTCACCACCGGCACCCCCCGGCAGGCCGACGAGCACGGCCTGTACGCCCTGTGCTCCCAGCTGTCCGCCGACCTGTATGCCCGCATGGAGGAGGAAGACGCATGAGACGACTGCTGGCCCTGGCCCTGAGCCTGGCCCTGCTGCTGCCCGGCTGCGCCGCCGCGCCGGAGGCGCCCCCCGCGGACAGCGCCCAGCCCCCCGCCCAGTCCCAGCCGGAACCGATTCCCGAACCGGAACCGGAGCCCATTGTGGCCCACCTCATGGTGGCCGGGGACATGATGACTCACTCCAACACGGTGGCCGACGCCTGGTCGGCGGAGGAGGGCCGGTACGATTTCGGCCACATCTTCCGGGACGCCGCCCGGCAGCTGGCCCTGGCCGACTACGCCCTGTGCAACCTGGAGACCCCCCTGGCCGGGGGGCCGGAGTACCTGGGCTACCCCCTCTTTGACGGGCCCGACGAGCTGGCCTATGACCTGAAGGCGGCGGGCTTTGACCTGGTGGCCACCGCCAACAACCACAGCCGGGACCAGGGGATGGACGGGCTCTACCGCACTCTGGACGTGCTGGACGAGGCGGGGCTGGCCCACGTGGGCACCTACCGCTCCCAGGCGGAGCGGGACGAGAACGCCGGCATCCATGTGGCCGACGTGGGGGGCATCTCGGTGGCCTTCCTGGACTACACCTACGGCCTCAACGGCTTCCGCATCGACGACGACGCCCGGTTCTCCGTCAACCTGTTCAACCTGGACTACTACACCACCCTGGCCAACCCGGACTATGACCTCCTGGCCGCCGATCTGGCCGCCGCCCGGGCTCTGGACACCGACCTGATCGCCGTCATCATCCACTGGGGCAACGAGTATTTCGACGAGCCCAACGGCCACCAGACCAACCTGGCCCAGTTCCTGGTGGCCCAGGGAGCCGATCTGGTGCTGGGGGGCCACCCCCATGTGCTGGAGCCCTACGGCGCCGTCACGGCGCAGGGCTGGGACGGGCAGGAGCGGACGGGCTTCGTGGCCTACTCCCTGGGCAACTTCGTCTCCGGCCAGCTGGACCTGGAGACCAAGACCACCGTGATCCTGGACCTGGAGCTCACCCGGCAGCCCGACGGGACCACCACCGTCACCGACGTGCGCTACACCCCCTACTACATGCTCCACCGCTCCGGCGCGGCGGTGGGGGACCGGGAGTACCTGGTGGACATCCATCAGGCCATGGCCGACTACGAGGCGGGGACAAGCCCTCTCATCGACGACTGGGCCTACGGCCAGCTCCAGCTGGCCCTGGACCACTGCCACACCGTCCTGGGGGCGGAGGGGGACCGGCCCTCCGCGTGAACCTTCTGTTAAATTCCCGTATAAATTTTCTCTGTCCGCCCCTGTTTTGCCGGATTTTTCCGGCAGACGGGGCGGATTTTTATGAAAATATCCCCTTCCCAGCAGGCGGACTTTCCGGTATGATAGTGCTGGAAAAGCAAGCGATCCGCATTTCTCCCAAGAAAGGAGTTTTTGATATGCTCTCGACCAGAAAGACCAAGATCATCTGCACCCTGGGGCCGGCGGTGGACAACGAGGACACCATCCGCACCCTCATCCGCACCGGCATGGACGCCGCCCGGTTCAACTTCTCCCACGGCAGCCACGAGGAGCACCTGGCCCGGCTGGCCATGCTCAAGTCGGTGCGGGACACCATGGGCCGGCCGGTGGCCACCATCCTGGACACCAAGGGCCCCGAGATCCGCATCCGCACCTTTGCCGGCAAATCGATCGCCCTGGAGGCAGGGGACCCCTTCACCCTCACCACCCGGGAGGAGGAGGGGGACCAGCACCACGTGTCGGTCACCTATCCCCAGCTCCACGCCGAGCTGCAGCCCGGCCAGGAGATCCTCATCGACGACGGCCTGGTGGCCCTGCGGGTGGAGGAGATCGAGGGGCAGGACATCCGCTGCACCGTGGAGAACGGCGGCCCCCTGTCCAACAACAAGTCCATCAACATCCCCGGCGTCCACATCCACCTGCCCGCCCTGACGGAGAAGGACATCTCCGACATCCAGTTCGCCGTGGAGAACGACTTTGACTTCATCGCCGCCTCCTTCGTCCGCCGGGCCGCCGACGTCCAGGCGGTGCGGGAGGTCCTCCACTCCTTCGGCGGGGACGACGTGCGCATCATCGCCAAGATCGAGAACCAGGAGGGCGTGGACAACATCGACGAGATCCTCACCGCCGCCGACGGCATCATGGTGGCCCGGGGCGACCTGGGGGTGGAGATCCCCGCCGCCCGGGTGCCCATCCTCCAGAAGCAGATCATCCGCAAGGGCCTCCAGGCGGGCAAGCCGGTGATCACCGCCACCCAGATGCTGGACTCCATGATGCGCAACCCCCGGCCCACCCGGGCCGAGGTGTCCGACGTGGCCAACGCCGTCTTTGACGGCACCAGCTGCGTCATGCTCTCCGGCGAGACCGCCGGGGGCAAGTACCCGGTGGAGGCCCTCACCGCCATGGTGGAGATCGTCACCGAGGCCGAGCAGTCCATCCACTACTGGCGGCAGTTCCGCAAGCAGCGGGTGGTCCCCGCCGGCAACATCAACGACGCCATCACCCACACCTGCTGTCTGACCGCCATGGACCTGGAGGCCAAGGCCATCCTGGCCGCCACCAGCTCGGGCCGCACCGCCCGGATGATCTGCCGGTTCCGGCCCGCCTGCCCGGTGGCCGCCCTCACCATGCACGAGAAGGTCCGCCGGCAGCTGGCCATCTCCTGGGGGGTCATCCCCTTCCTCACCGGGGAGGTCAACTCCACCGACCGGATCTTCTCCCTGTCCGCCGAGGTGGCCCTGAAGGAGGGGCTGGTCCACAACGGGGACACGGTGGTCATCACCGCCGGCGTCCCCCTGGGCAAGAGCGGCTCCACCAACCTGATCAAGGCCCAGATCATCGACGAGGAAAATATGTGAGAAAACAAAAACGTCCCCCGGCGCGCATGCGCCGGGGGATGTTTGTTTGGTCGGGGACAGCGGCGGACGCCCACCTGAACCAGGGGCGCTCAGGCTTCCGGAAACAGCTCGTCAAAGCCGGAGCGGGCGACATGGTTGCCGGGCCCCAGGAAGGACGACGCGCAGACCCCGTTGGAATCCACCGTGACCGTTCCCAGCTCCTGGCCGGCGGAGAAAAAGGAAACCGTCAGACGGCGCTCTCCGTCCATGGGCATATTGATGGAAGCGAGTTCTATCTCCCGGATGACGCGGAGGACCTGCCGGATCTCCTCCGGGTCAGTGAGCTCGGTGGTCGAGGTGTCCGCAAGTGCGGACCCGTCCCTCCGGATATGCACCACCGCCACCCGGTCGACCTCCTCCGCCGTCAGGGAGTCGGGGATCAGCCGGTCCTGGAACAGCTGCAAAAACAGGAACAGGCCGGCGGCCACGGCAAGGACCCCCGCCATGACAGCGGCGATCACAATCTTGTCACGTTTTGATAAGTTCATATCCTTTCCCCCCAGTGCTGTCGGGTCTCCTTTCTGCCGGCTCTCCCCCGCGCCCCGCGCCGGAGGGCCCGAGCGTATCCTGTGACTTGCCGGAACCACGCCTGGGAAAATCACGCCTCCGCAAACGGCTCCGCAGAGGTCCGGACCGTGCAGGAGCCCTGCACAACTCCGTTTTCCGTCTGGAAATCCAGCTCGTACGTGGTCTCTTCCACCGCGGAGTCCACATAACCGCCGCCGCCCTCATGTGGGGGGACCCAGAACACCATCTCGCCGTTGTGCGGCATCCCGTCATATTCGATCGTGACCTTCATCTCATACTCCGCGTCATTCTGGACCCAGATCTGAAACGCCGGGTCCCCCTCCTCCTGATACCACTCTATGCCGCGACTTGTAACGGGCTTTTCTTTGACCGGCGTTTTCCCTGAAAAGGACGTGTCCGGGACCATATCCTCCGCCATGGGGACGAACACCAGCTCGGGCGTCTCCGCGACGCCGCCGGTCTGCCCAGGATCTGCTTCCCCGGGCGTCTCCGCGACGCCGCTGGTCTGCCCGGGATCCGCCCCCTCGGGCGTCACCTCCGCCTCAGAGACGTCACATCCGCTTGCAAACGCGCAGAAAAGCATGGTCAGCGCCAGAAATTTTGCAGTCAGCCTTTTCCTCATGTTCATGCGCCCTCCTTGTCTGTTGGGATGTCATAGCTTTCGGGGGATGTTTGTTTAGAGCGGGTCAGGCGGCCTCCTCGGCCTCCCAGGGGAGGGCGTTGGCCTCCCTTCCCACCGCCGCCTGTGCGAACCGGAATTCATGCGTCACCATCCGCGGCAAGATCACCCGACAGATCAATTTGGACAGTGTCGTCATACAAAGCCATCCCCTCACCCAAACTGGCGCTGTAGGTGATCGGAACAACCGCTTTTGTGTGATTAGTATTGAACAAGATATTTTCCGTATCAACCAACACATCTCTCGCAACATAGACCCAGCCGTCCACATTTTCCGCTTTTGCATCCAGCACATCGCCGATTTGATAGGTGTCCTCCTTGATTTCATATTCAAAATGGATGGTAATGAGGACGCTTCTGTCACCTACCGTTACAATGTCAGATGCCGTGCCCAGCAGGTCCCCACTCCCGCTGTCAAGCGTAACACCCAGTGTGTCTCCTTCAGAAGTCTCTTCGTCCTTTTCTTCAGAAGCAGAATCGATCAAGGAACGAGAACCATCATCTGTCTGCACCTGATTTGAATCGGAGCAGCTACAAAGTATTGCAGCCCCAAAAATAGGCAAAGAAAAGGAGAACAGCAAACAAATGACCTTTCTAGCAACGTTATTTATCATATAGCCTCCCCTCTTCTGTTAGTTAGGTACATCAACTGCGATATATTATTACAATGCCAGCAAGTCGATGGTAACATCGTCACTATAAGTTGATTCTTAACAAATTGGAATTTATCTTCATTTTACTAAAAGCCCATTGGCCTCACCCCTTTCTCGCATCGAAACCTGAAATCATCGGATACAGGCATCTTCTGTCTTTACCATATCACTTCGTTAGTTGATTGTCAATAATAAATATCATTGAAAAATGGAAATTTTCTGCTACAATATAATCAAACCTTGCAAGGCTGGTTGAAGTACCATGAAAAAAGAACCCACCGAGGCGGGCGGCCATCCCGCCAACATGAATACGGCGCTGAAAAAAGCCACCTCTGAGCTGATCGTGCTCCATCTTCTCCGGGAGAAGCCCATGTACACCTATGAGATGATGAGCGCCGCCGCCCAGCGCAGCGGGGGCGTCATCACCTTCAACACCATGTACCTGTCCATCTACCGGCTCCAGGACCGGGGCTGTATCCGGGAACAGGGCAAGGTGGTGTCCGAGGACAACCGCACCCGGGTCTATTTCGCCATCACCCCCAAGGGGGAGGCCTATCTGGACCGGCTGATGGAGGAGTACCGGCGCTATATCCGGGCCCTGGACCGGGTGCTGGAGCAGGAGGAAGGGGAGGGAGAGTCATGAGCGGAGCGCTGCGGGACTATTTCCGGCGGTTGGACCGGCATCTGGCCTGTCCCCGCTCCCTCCGGAGGCGGCTGACCGCCCAGGTCCGCCGGGGGGCGGAGGACTATCTCCGGGAGCGGCCCGAGGCCGACCCGGCGGAGGTGGCGCGGTACCTGGGGGACCCGGCGGAGACGGCCCGGGAGCTGCTGGAAAATCTGGACCCGGAGGAGCTGCGTCAGGCCCGGCAGCGGGAGGGGGTGGCGCGGCGGGCTCTGGTGGCCGTGCTGATCCTTGCCCTGATCGGCGTTGGCGCGTGGGGGGTTCATCTGTGGAGCACCCCGAAGAGTGTGGAAGTAACAGAAGTCTTAGTGATTGAGAGGGAAGTAGAATGAAGAAACTGGTATCGTTTGCCCTGTGTGTGATGATGCTCTGTGCGGCGGCGCTCCCGGCGGGCGCCGTCCAGTCCGATGACCGGAATATCTCGGTCACGGTGTCGGAGGACGGTCGGCTGGAGATCGTTACCGTGCTGGAACTGAGCAATTCTTTGCTGCGGACGTCCAGAACGGCCCATAAGACCAGTTATGTGAACTATGACGGTGAGCGGATTGCCGAGGTGACCCTGACCGCCACCTTCGGCTATGACGGCGACGAGGCCTGGGTGGAGGAGTCCGAGAGCGACTATGAGACCTATGACGGCTGGCGGTACGGGTCGGAGCGGATTCGGGAGTCCGGCGGTACCGTCTCCCTGTCGGCCAAGCTGTCGCACGCAACGGAGGGAACAGTTCCAGTCAATATTTCCATGACCTGCTCCCCCGACGGGACCATTCGATAACCCGGCGTCTGCTTTGCACCCCGGCGCGCAAGCGCCGGGGAATTTTTTTGCCCGGGAAAAAATTTTTCAAACCCCCTTGACTTTTTCGCTTTTATGCGTTACACTTCAACGGTACAAAGCGGCGAAGTTCCGCGAGAGAGGAATGGTCCCTATGGCAATCAAACTCGGATTACTGCTGGCGTTTTTTGCGGTGATGGTGGGCATCGGCCTGTACTGCCGCAAGAGCGCCGCCGATGTGAACGGCTTCGTGCTGGGCGGGCGGAGCGTGGGCCCCTGGCTCACCGCCTTCGCCTACGGCACCTCCTATTTCTCCGCCGTGGTCTTTGTGGGCTACGCCGGACAGTTCGGCTGGAAGTACGGCATCGCCGCCACCTGGGCGGGCAT
>CALWYA010000028.1 GCA_944385645.1 uncultured Oscillospiraceae bacterium | reverse complement strand
CGCTCGATGTCCTTGGCCATCAGGTAGTCCAGCAGCTTGCGGCGCTTACCGATCATCTTGTACAGGCCGCGGCGGCTGTGGTTGTCGTGGATGTGCACCTTCAGGTGCTCGGTCAGCTCGTTGATGCGGGCGGTGAGAATGGCGATCTGCACCTCCGGGGAGCCGGTGTCATTCTCGTGGGTGCGGTTGGCCTCAATGACGGCCGTCTTTTCGTCCTTGCGGATCATGGGGATTCCACCTTTCTGAATTCATTTGCCCGAACCTCCGCGTACCAGGCGGGTGAAGCCCCGGACTGTTGCCCGGGCCGTACCCTGGAACCAGGGGGATGGGCCGCGCCTCTTCAGCGCCCGGTTACTATATCATAAATTCTCCCCCTTGTAAAGGAAAAAGTACCAGGTTTGAAAAATTTTCACGCCAGCCCGGCTCTTTGGCCCGCTGCGCGCGGCCTCTCTCTGACAGGAAGCGTCGGCCTCTCTCCACCGAGCCCGCGGCTGTCGCCGCCGGGCCTCGGCAGGGCCCTATCATGGCTTCTCCCTCTAAGGGGGACCAAGGAGCCCTCCCCCAAAAGCCTCCCTCTGACGAGGGAGGTGGCTGGCCGAAGGCCAGACGGAGGGAGAGCCCGGGCGGCCACATGGGGCCGTACCTACGAAAATTCCGGTCCGTCTATCCTCTCAGGGGCGTCCCCCAAAAATTTTCAATTCTTAATTATCAATTCCTAATTCCTAACTCCTCATTCCTCATTGCAACTCCTATCTCCCTTGTTGCCAACCGCCCCCAAACCCGCTATAATGGGGAAGAAAGACTTTGGGAGAAAGGGGACTTGACCGATGGAGCTGCGGGTGCTGGCCGTGGGCGACGTGGTGGGCGAGGGAGGGCTGGACATCCTGTCCCGCCGCCTGCCCGGGCTGAAAGAGGAGACGGGGGCCCACTTCGCCGTGGTCAACGGGGAGAACGCCTCGGGGGTGGGCATCACCCCCGCCCAGGCCCGGCGGATTTTGGAGGCCGGGGCCGACGTGATCACCCTGGGCAACCACACCTGGAACCGCATCCAGATCGGGGACTTTCTGGACAAGGAGCCCCGCATCCTCCGCCCGGCCAACTACGCCGGCCGGGTACCCGGCCGGGGCATGGGCATCTACCCCTGCCGGGGGCTCCGGATCGCCATCCTCAACCTGATGGGCCGGGTGGAGCTCAACCCCAACCTGGACAGCCCCTTCAAGGAGGTCAACTTCCTCCTGCGGGGGCAGGACTACGATTTGGCCCTGGTGGACTTCCACGCCGAGGCCACCAGCGAGAAGGGGGCCATGGGCTGGCACCTGGACGGCCGGGCGGCGGCGGTTTGGGGGACCCACACCCACGTGCCCACCGCCGACTGCCAGGTGCTCCCCAAGGGGACGGGCTTCGTCACCGACCTGGGAATGACCGGCCCCAGCCGGTCGGTGCTGGGCATCAAGCCGGCCAACTCCCTCAACCTGTTCCTGGGGGGGCTGCCCCGGCGGTACGAGGAGGCGGAGGGCCCCTGCAAGCTCAACGCCTGCCTGTTTGCCATCGACACCGAGACGAAAAAGTGCCTGTCCGTCCGCCGGACGGACATCCAGGAGTAAAGAGAGGACTTCTTCCATGGTGAAACTGATCCACGGGGCCGACTTCCATCTGGACAGCCCCTTCTCCGGCCTGAGCCCCGAGCGGGCCGCCCGGCGGCGGCAGGAGCTGCGGAAGCTGCCCGCCCGGCTGGCCCAGCTGGCCCGGGACAGGGGGGCCGACCTGGTCCTCCTGTCCGGCGACCTGCTGGACTCGGAGCGGATCTACCCCGAGACCGTCCGGGCCCTGAAAATCGCCCTGGGGGAGATGCCCTGTCCGGTGTTTATCGCCCCGGGCAACCACGACTGCTGGTCCGAGAAGTCGGTGTGGGCTGCCCCCGACTGGCCGGAGCAGGTCCACATCTTCCGCACCCCCCGGATGGAGGGCGTCCCCCTGCCTGATTGGAACTGCACCGTCTGGGGCCGGGCCTTCTGCTCCCCCCACCAGGAGGACAGCCCCCTGGCGGGCTTCTCCGCCCCGGCGGACGGGGAACTCCACCTGGGCTGCCTCCACGGGGACACCGCCCCCCAGAGTCCCTACGGTCCCCTCACTCCGGAGGACATCGCCCGCAGCGGCCTGACCTACCTGGCCCTGGGCCACATCCACCAGCGCACTGAGCTCCAGCGGGCGGGGAACACCTTCTGGGCCTACCCCGGCTGTCCCGAGGGCCGGGGCTTCGACGAGACGGGAGAGAAGGGGGTCCTGTACGTGGAGGCGGAGCCGGGGGCGGTGTCCGCCCAGTTCGTCCCCCTGTGCCGGCGGCGGTATGAGCGGCTGACGGTGGACCTGACGGGGCAGACCGACTGTCTGGCCGCCGTCCGGGCCGCCCTGCCCCCTGACGCCGGGGCGCACATCTTCCGCGTCCTGCTCACCGGGGAGGGGGAACGCCCCGATCTGACCGCCCTGGAGGAGGCCCTGGCCCCCCTGTGCTACGGCCTCACCATCCGGGACCACACCCGGCTGCCCCTGGACCTGTGGAAGCGCCGGGAGGAGGACTCCCTCACCGGTCTGTTCCTCCGGGAGATGTGGGCCCTGTGTGAACAGGACCCGGACGATCCGAAGCTCCAGCTGGCCGCCCGGTACGGCCTGGCCGCCCTGGAGGACCGGGAGGAGGGGAACCTGCTGTGAAAATCAAGTCCATGACCGCCGCCTTCGGCAAATTGGACCACGCCCGGCTGGAGCCGGGGCCCGGCCTCACCGTGATCTACGCCCCCAACGAGGGGGGCAAGTCCACCTGGTGCGCCTTCTGGCGGGCCATGCTCTACGGCATCGACACCCGTGACCGGGACAAGAAGGGCTATCTGGCCGACAAAAACCGCTATCAGCCCTGGTCGGGCGCCCCCATGGAGGGGGAGCTGGAGCTGGAGTGGGAGGGCCGGTCGGTCACCATCCGCCGGGGGCCCCGGGGGAACACTCCCTTCGGCGCCTTCTCGGCGGTGTACACCGGCACCCAGGAGTCCGTCCCCGGCCTCACCGGCGAGACCTGCGGGGAGCTGCTCACCGGAGTGGGGGCCGAGGTGTTTGCCCGCTCCGCCTTCCTGGGCGGAGACCAGCTCTCGGTCACCTCCGCCCCCCAGCTGGAGCGGCGCATCGCCGCCCTGGCCTCCTCCGGGGAGGAGGAGGTCTCCTTCTCCCAGGTCCAGGGCCGGCTGAAGGACTGGCTCAACCGCCGCCGGGTCAACCGCAGCGTGGGGGAGATTCCCCGGCTGGAGGGGGAGCTGGCCCAGGTGCGGGACACGCTGACCCAGCTGGAGGAAGTAACCGCCCGGCTCACCGATCTGGAGGGGGAGCGGGCCAAGCTGGAGGACCGCCGGGACGAACTGGCCGCTCGGGAGGCGGCCCATAGGCTGCTGGCCCGGCGGGCGCTGGAGGAGCGGTACGCGGCGGCCCGGGCCGACTGCCAGGCCGCCCGGGAGGCCCTGTCCGCCCTGGAGGCGGAGGAGCGGGACCGCCCCCTCCCCGACCGGGAGGCTCTGCGCCGGGCCCAGGGGGAATTGCAGTATCTCAAGGTGCTGGACGAGGAGATCCGGGCGGGGGAATCCGCCCTCCGGGAGGCGGAGGAGGCCTACGCCCAGGCCCAGCGGGCGGCCCAGGACGAGCGGTTCCAGGGGCTGTCCGGCCCGGAGGCCCTGGAGCGGGCGGAGAACGACCGCAGGGCCTGCGCGGAAGCCGCCGCCCGGGCGGCCGGGCAGGGGCGCCGCTTCCTGTCCCTGCAGATTGTCGGCCTGCTGCTGGGCGGCGCGGCGGTGGCCGCCGGCATCTTCACCCAGCTGACCCCCCTGTGGGCGGGGGGCGTATGCCTCTATCTGGCCCTCTCCCTGCTGTCCGCCCTGGCCCTGAACCAGAAGGGCCGCCTGGTCCGGCAGCGGGAGACCATCCTGGCCCGGTGGGGGAGCTCCGACCCGGAGGAGCTGGCCGAGCTGGCCCGGGCCTATGCCGGGCGCTGTCAGGAGGCCGACCGGGCCGCCGAGGCCCTGAAAACCGTCCGGGGGGCCCTCAGCGACCGGCAGGCCCGGCGGGAGAACAGCCGGACCGACCTGATGAACTTCGTGCGCCCCTTCGCCCCCGAGGTGCGGGACCTGTTCGGGGTGTCCGCCGCCCTGTCCCGGGCCCTGAACCGGGAGCACGAGCTGACCGCCGCCCGGGACCGGCTGGAGGAGCGGCGGCGGCGGGTGGACGACCTGGCCGCCCAGGGGGCGGGGCGGGAGCCCCTCCCCGACGCCCCGATCCAGGCCCCGGCGGGCACTCTGGAGGAGACCCGGCGGGAGCTGGCGGCGGTCCAGGCCCGGCTGGAGGAGCTCTCCGCCCAGCTGAACCAGGCCCGGGGCCGGCAGCGGGCCATGGGGGACCCGGCCGCCCTGGAGGCCAGGCGGCAGGAGCTGGAGGAGCGGCTGGGCCGGCGGCAGCTGGAGTACGACGCCATCGCCCTGGCCATGGAGGGTCTGGAAAAGGCCAACGCCCGGCTCCAGGAGCGGTTCTCCCCCGCCCTGGCCAAGCTGGCCGGGACCTATCTGGCCCGGCTCACCGGGGAGAAATACGGCGAGCTCACCCTCACCCGGGACTTTCAGGGCTCGGTGCGGGAGGCCGGCGCGGTGCTGCCCCACAGCGCCCTCTACCTGTCCCGGGGGACGGCGGATCAGCTGTACCTGGCCCTGCGCCTGGCCATCTGCGCCCTGTGCCTGCCCCAGAAGCCCCCCATCGTCCTGGACGACACCCTGCTGGCCTTTGACGAGGGCCGGCTGAAGCTGGCCCTGGACCTGCTCCGGGAGCTGGCCGGGGAGCAGCAGCTGCTCCTGTTCACCTGCCGCCGGCGGGAGGAGGAGCTGCTGGCCGGCCTCCCGGGGGTCACCCGGCTGGAGCTGTGACGGTTGCATTTCCCTGGAAAAGCGGGTATAATAGCAGAATCTCCGCCGCCCGCGGGCGGCGCCCCTTGGATCAGGAGGACCCTGTTATGGACGAATACAACGAGCGGCCCCAGGGCCAGCCCCTCCCGGAGGAAGCTCTAGAGGGCGCGGCCTCCGGAGCTCCGGCGGAGCCCGCCGGGGAGACCGAAGAGACCGGGGAGGCCAAAAAGCCCCGCCGGCCGGGGGCCGGATTATACGAGTGGCTCCAGCTGGTGATGGGCTGCGTGCTGGCGGCGGTGGTGCTGTTCAACTGCTTCGCCCGCCTCACCCGGGTGGACGGCCACTCCATGGACCCCACCCTTCAGGACGGGGAGATGATGCTCATCTGGTCCCTGGGCTATCAGCCGGAGCAGGGGGACATCGTGGTCCTCACCAAGACCGCCCAGGACACCCTGCCCCAGGTGAAGGACAAGGCCATTGTCAAGCGGGTCATCGCCGTGGAGGGGCAGACTGTGGACATCGACTACACCACCGGCACCGTCTATGTGGACGGTACTCCCCTGGACGAGCCCTATATCAACGGCCCCATGTATCTGCCCTCCGACCCCATGATGTGGGGGACCCATTGGGAGGTGCCCGAGGGTTCCATCTTCGTCATGGGGGACAACCGAAACGGCTCCACCGACAGCCGCCACGAGCTGCTGGGGACCATCGACGAGGACTATGTGCTGGGCAAGGTGGTCCTGGCTCTGTGGCCCCCGGACCGCTTCGGGCCCATGTGAACCGAGCTGAACCAGAGCCGGCCGCGGCGTCACCGCGGCCGGCTTTTTGTCATACTCCCCCCGCCCCGGCCATACAATGGAGGCAAGGACAAGGGGGGCTGCATGATGCCGATTCGGGAGGAGCGGAGCGGAACGCGCCGGGGCCGGGAGCTCCGGCAGACGGTCACCGCCGCCCTGGCGCTGGCAGTGGCGCTGTTCTTTCTGCCTCTGCTGGCCGTCCGGGGGGAGCCCCTGTACACGCCGGAGGGGGCGGACGCCCCGCCGCAGGAGGGGAAGGGTAGCCCTGCCGTCCAGGAGATGGCGGCCGCCAAGGACCGGGGGCGGATCGTGCGGCTCCAAATGGAGGACAGCCAGGTGGAGGAGCTGACCATGGAGGAGTACCTGTGGGGGGTGGTGGCCGCCGAGATGCCCGCCTCCTTCGAGGAGGAGGCCCTGAAGGCCCAGGCCTGCGCCGCCCGGACCTACACTGTGACCTGTCAGAACAGCGCCTCCACCAAGCACTCCGGCGCCGACCTGTGCGCCGACAGCACCTGCTGCCAGGCGTACATCCGGCGGGAGGACGCCCAGGCCCGGTGGGGGCTGGACGCCGGAACCTACACCGAGAAGATCCAGCGGGCGGTGGCGGGCACCGACGGTCTGGGGGTCCTCTATGAGGGAGAGCCCATCCAGGCCCTGTTCTTCTCCTCCGCCGCCGGCAGGACGGTGGACGCGGTGGAGGTCTGGGGCAACGCGGTGGACTACCTCAAGAGCGTGGACAGCCCCGAGGGAGACGAGGTCCCCAACTACCACACCCAGGAGGTCCTCACCGCCGACCAGGTGAAGGAGCTGACCCTGGCCGCCTACCCCGGGGCCGACCTGTCCGGCGACCCGGCGGGCTGGTTCGGCCAGGCCAGCCGGAACGAGGGGGGCGGCGTCATCTCCATCCCTCTGGGGGGCGTCACCCTCACCGGGGGGCAGGCCCGGGCCCTGTTCTCCCTGCGCTCGGCCTGCTTCACCGTGTCCTGGGACGGGGAGGCCTTCACCTTCGACGTCACCGGCTATGGCCACGGGGTGGGCATGAGCCAGTACGGGGCCAACGCCATGGCCCGGGAGGGCAGCGGCTTCCGGGACATCCTCACCTGGTACTACACCGGGGCCGAGGTGGGCCCCCTGTGGTGAGCAAACCGCCCGTTTCCGCGGACACACCCCCCGTTTTTCGGGGGCGGTCCGCGGATTTTTTTACAAATCCCCCGGTTAGACCGGAATACACCTTGACATCCCCGCGGCTTTTCTTTACAATATATACAGGACAAATATGAAAAACTTGGGGATGTTTTTCAGTTGTCGCAAGGGTCAACAGGCGCGTGCTGTGCTCTTGCGGCTTTTATCTGCGATTTTCGCGGCTGTCCGCCGCAACTACTGACACTTTGGAGGTGTAACAGACCAATATGGAAATTTTGCCCACCATCATCGTGGCGGTCGTATGCATCGCCGTAGCCGGGGTGTTGGGCGCTCTGTTCGGATGGAATCGGCGCAAGGCCACCGCCGAGCGGGAGATCGGCTCCGCCGAGGAGGAGGCCACCCGCATCGTCAACGAGGCCTATAAAAACGCCGAGAACAAAAAGCGCGAAGCCTTGCTGGAGGCCAAGGAGGAAATCCTGAAGGCCAAAAACGACTATGAGCGCGAGGAGAAAGAGCGCCGCGCCGACCTGCAGAAGCAGGAGCGGCGGCTCCAGCAAAAGGAAGAGAATCTCGACCGCAAGACCGAGAACATGGAGAAGAAAGAGGAGCAGCTGTCCGCCAAGCTGGCCAAGCTGGACGCCAGCCAGGCCAAGGTGGAGGAGCTCAAGCAGAAGCAGACCGAGGAGCTGGAGCGCATCTCCGGCTTCACCGCCGCCGAGGCCAAGAGCTATCTGCTCCAGCAGCTGGAGGAGGACGTCACCCACGAGTCGGCCATGAAGATCAAGGAGATCGAGTCCCGCTTCAAGGACGAGGCCGACACCAAGGCGCGGGAGATCATCTCCCTGGCCATTCAGCGGTGCGCCGCCGACCACGTGTCCGAGGCCACCGTGTCGGTGGTCCCCCTGCCCAACGACGAGATGAAGGGCCGAATCATCGGCCGGGAGGGCCGCAACATCCGCACCCTGGAGACCCTGACCGGGGTGGACCTGATCATCGACGACACCCCCGAGGCCATCACCGTCTCCTGCTTCGACCCGGTGCGCCGGGAGATCGCCCGGCTGGCTCTGGAGAAGCTGATCCTGGACGGCCGCATCCACCCCACCCGCATCGAGGAGATGGTGGAGAAGGCCAAGCGGGATGTGGACGCCGTCATCAAGTCCGAGGGCGAGCGGGCCATCTTCGAAACCAACGTCCACGGCCTGCACCCCGAGCTGGTCAAGCTGCTGGGCCGGATGCACTACCGCACCAGCTATGGCCAGAACGTCCTGAACCACTCCATCGAGGTCAGCCATCTGGCCGGCCTGCTGGCCGCCGAGATCGGGGCCAACGTGGCGGAGGCCAAACGCGCCGGCCTGCTCCACGACCTGGGCAAGTCCATCGACCACGAGGTGGAGGGCTCCCACGTGCAGATCGGCGTGGAGCTGGCCCGGAAGTACCGGGAGAGCGAGGGCGTCATCCACGCCATCCACGCCCACCACAACGACGTGGATCCCAAGACGGTGGTGGCCTGCCTGGTCCAGGCGGCCGACGCCATCTCCGCCGCCCGGCCCGGCGCCCGGCGGGAGAACCTGGAGAACTACATCAAGCGGCTGGAGACTCTGGAGGAGATCACCTCCTCCTTCCCCGGAGTGGAGAAGTCCTTCGCCATCCAGGCCGGCCGCGAGGTGCGCATCATGGTCAAGCCCGAGATGGTCAGCGAGGACCAGATGGTGCTGCTGGCCCGGGACATTGCCAAGAAGATCGAAAACGAGCTGGAGTACCCCGGCCAGATCAAGGTCAATCTGATCCGGGAGACCAAGGCCATCGAGTACGCCAAATAACAATCCCGCAGCGGGCCCCGAACGCCTCCCCAGCGTTCGGGGCCCGCTTCATGCTGTCCAAAAGGCCCAAAGGGCCTTCCGCATCAGCTTGTCAAAAGGCCTCTGTTCAGACGAATCTGCTCAGATTCTGGCGGGGGAGCGCGAGGGTGGCGGCAGCCCGCCCCGCGTGAGATCGAATGCCCTGAACGCCTTGCACGGCAAGGCGTTCAGCGAGCGCAGCGAGGACTTCTCCGCCGCGCGGCGGCGGAAAAGGAAAGGCGGGGCCTGACGGCCCCGCCTTTCCTTTGATTGGCTGTATTCGGTTGGTTCGGCGGCGCTTAGTGGATAACCACCGCGTCGTCCTCGGCGAAGGCGGAGGCGCTGTAATAGCGGGTCACGGTGCCGTCGTCGTTGGTGTCCACCCGGTAGTGCTCCAGGAAGTCCCACATAATGGGCCGGAAGCCGGGCAGGCAGTTGTGGGCCTCATACAGGGCGAACACATAGGTCAGCTCAGGCACGCCGTCCTCGTTGTTCCAGGTCCAGGTGCGGAAGCGGGCGTTGTTCTCGTTCCAGTCGGCCAGGGTGCCCTGATCGTCGTCATAGCCGCCGTTGAGCTCGTTGCCGCCGCTGTACACGATGGTGTCGCTCAGGTCGTCCATGGTCAGGCCGTTGGCGTCCATGAAGTAGGCCAGCCAGTCGTTCAGGTCGTGGTTGGGCTCGCCGTTCAGGTTATAGGCGGCGTCCCAGTAGATGTCCGCGCCGGCGGCAGCCGCCTCGGAGGAGCGGACCAGGGCAGTGGTGTCGTCCTCGGGGTAATAGGTGTCGGCCACATAGCCGGGGATGCCACGGTCGGCGTAGTTGCCCTCGCCCACCACCAGGCCGGCGGGGACGGCGTCGCCGCCGGACAGACGGCTGGGACCGCCGGCGTTGCTGGAGATCACAGCGGCCAGCTTGTCGGCCCGCTCCTCGGCCAGGGCGATGGTGGCCACGGAGCCCATGGACTGGCCGGTGGTGTAGATGCGGCCCATGTCAAAGCGGCCGTCGGCCTCCAGGATCTCCAGGGTCTTGTCGAACAGGGGGATGTCATAGTCAGAGGGAGTGCCGCCCACGTGGGTAGTGCGGGTGGGGAAGGCCAGGGCGACGCCGTTGGCGGCGGCGGTCTGCCACCAGGCGGTGGAGTCCATGAACAGGTGGCCGGTCTGGGAGCCGCCGTGCCACACCACGATCACCGGGATGTCGCTGTCGCCGGCGGTCTCAGGCACGTAGAGCAGCAGGTCGCTCACATAGCCCTCGTCGGTGGTCATCTGCTGAATGGTGATCTCGGCGGCCACCTCGTTGCCGTTCAGATCCAGGCCGCTGACGGTGCCGGTGGCGTACTTGTCCTCCGAGGTAAAGCGCTCCACCTGAATGTCGGTGTAGTCCAGCCGCCAGGTCAGGGCGTTGCCGTAGGAGATGGAGTTGTCATAGCGGGTGTAGTCGGTCATCTCATCCCGCAGGGCCTTGGTGAAGGCGTAGGACACGGGGTCCGCCGTGGTATCCAGGTCCACCACCTTGGAGATGGGGCCGGCGTACTCGGTGGCCCAGGTGTCCTCCTGCTGGCTGTACACCTGGCCGGTGACGGCCACGGTACCCAGGGCGGAGACGGTACCGTCGGCCTCGGGGGCCTGGTTCACCTGCTTCCAGTAGGTCAAGCTGTCGTCAGAGGCGCTGTTCACCAGCCAGGTGGGCACGGGCATGTCCCCCTTAGTGAGCAGGCCGGCCTCGTCCCCCATGTCGGGGTTCAGGATCTCGGTGAGCCGGTCGGCCATCTGGTAGAGGATCTTCTGGTTGCCGTCGGCGTCCACCCGCTCGTTGACGCCGTCGCCGTCCCGATCCCGGACGTCGCCGTCGGTCATGTGCTTCCAGCCGTAGGAGACCGCCCCGGCCGCCTGGAGATTGTCCAGACCATAGGAGTCGGCCTCGATATAGGCCTGGGCGATGATCAGGTGGGGATTCTCAGCGGCCCAGGCCTCCAGGGCGGGAGCGCCGGCGCCGTAGCCCACCAGATAGAACTCGCCGAAGGTGGTGAAGTACTTGCCGTTGCCGGAGTGATAGCTCTTGGCGGCGTCCATATAGGCCTTCTCGGCGGCCACGTCGCCCCACACGCCGGTGCTCTGGTCGGGCACCAGCACATACAGGCACTCGCCGGTCTCATCGGCCAGCTGCTTCCAGCCGCTGTCCACCAGGAACTGGTCCACGTCCACCCCGTCGGGGACGGCGATGAAGTGGTAGTAGGGGCGGATGGTGGCGGTGTCAGGGATGTAGTAGCGCACCTCCCGGTCGGCAAAGTCGCCGGTGAGGGCGGCCTTGAAATATCCGGTCATGGGCAGCTGGTTGCCGTCGGGGTCCCGCTCCGCGGGGGCGCTGATCAGGGCCAGGTCCTGGGCCTGGAACCAGTCCGCGGGGGTGGTCAGGGCGGCGGTGCGGGTGGCGCCGTCCCAGCTGATGCCGAAGCCGAAGCGCTGGGCCAGATAGGCCAGGGGCACATAGCCCACCTCGCCGGACAGGTCGGCGGCGGTGTCCATGGCCATATCCCCGGCCTGGGTGCTGCCGTCGGTGAAGAGCAGGCTGTCCCCGTCGGCGGAAAAGACCGCCTGGTTCGCCCCCTCCATCAGCTCCAGGCCGAGGGCCCCGGCGATGGAGACGGGCACCTGGGTCCGGTCATCTTCCACATAGGCCGGCGCCTCCAGCACCAGCGGCTGGCCGTCCAGCGTGACGGTGACCTCGGGGCCGGCGGCCTGGGTGGTCACGCACATGGACAGGGCCATGGCTGTGCTCAGGGCCAGGGCGAGCACGCGTTTTCTCATGGTTCGCATGGTTGAATTCCTCCTTCTCTTTTGCTGCGAACTTCCGGCCCTTCGCTTTTGTCTGTTTTGACAAAAGGGGGCCGGTCTAATTTCCAATTTTACAGCACCCTGCTCACTCCGTCAATCGCCCACTTTTTCATGCTTTAATGCGTTTTTCCCATAGGTCGTGAAAGAGGCCCGGACCGGCCTTCGCCGGTCCGGACCTCGCTTCACCGTCCGCTCTTCTGTTCCCCGCTCACCGCCCGCAGAAGCATCTCCTTCTGGTCCCGGCTGCTGGCCCGGTAGCCCAGGACCAACTGTCGTTCTTCCTCTGTTAAATTCAGGGGCGGCTCCCGAGTCTCTGTGAGACCCACCAGATAGTCCATGCTCAGTCCATATTTCCGTGCAAACTTCACCAGCACATCCACTGTAATCTCGTTTCGCCCGGTCATATAGTGGCTCATCATAGCCTCTGTCACATGAAATTCCTTGGCAAGTGTCTTTTGCTTAATGTCATGGTCTGTAATCCACTCTTTCATTCTTGCCCCATAGTGCATCTCGTTCACCTCTGGGGCAAGTATTACCGTATCGAAAATTGAATTGCCGAAAATTATAAAATAGTATTTTTTTATTTTTGTTTCCCTAAATTCTACCGGTTTTGATTGTCGGATTGTGCCATGATTCGATTGCGGTTAGGGAAAACGGAAGAACCTGGTCCTCTGGCGGCGCATCCCGTCGGAACCGCGATCCTATAAAAAAAAGAGCGCCGCTGTACGCGGCGCTCCGGAGAGACAGGGGGAATTACTTGTGGTCCACGCTGTACATGTGCTCGATCAGCTCCAGCACCTTGTTGGAGTAGCCGATCTCGTTGTCGTACCAGGACACGACCTTCACGAAGGTGTCGGTCAGAGCGAT
>CALWYA010000027.1 GCA_944385645.1 uncultured Oscillospiraceae bacterium | reverse complement strand
CGACCACCAGCTGATCCAGACGGTGTGCAACCGGGTCTTTGACTTCACCCCCGAGGGCAAGCTCATCGACCGGAAGACCACCTACGACGAGTATCTGGCCAGCCAGCATCAGGACTGACCGCCCGCCCCGCCCGCCCTTGACGAGGAGCGGGCGGGGCGGTATGATATGGGGGAACCAAAGAGAGGGAGGAATCCGTATGACCTATCAGGACGTTTTGGAAAAGGCCCGTACCAATAGCGGCCCCTACTGCAAGGCATGCCCGGTGTGTGACGGCCGGGCCTGCCGGAACACCATGCCCGGCCCCGGGGCCAAGGGGACGGGCACCGTGGCCATCCGCAACTATGAGGCCTGGCAGCGGGTGTATCTGAACATGGATACCATCGGCCGGGGCGGAGAGGCCGACACCGGTGTTTCCCTGTTCGGCCGGACCTATGCCCTGCCCGTCTTTGCCGGGCCGGTGGGGACGGTGAAGCTCCACTACGGAGAGCGGTACACCGACCAGGAGTACAACCAGACTCTGGTGCCCGCCTGTGCCCAGGCGGGGATCGACGCCTTTTTGGGCGACGGCCCCGACCCGGCCATGTTCCAGTCCGTCCTGGACGCCCTTCGGACCAGCGGTGGCCGGGGCATTCCCACCATCAAGCCCTGGGATCGGGACACCCTGCTGGCCAAGGTGGACGCGGTCAAGGAGGCGGGCGCCCAGGTCATCGCCATGGACATTGACGCGGCGGGTCTGCCCTTCCTGAAGGCCATCGGGGGCAACGCCGGCTCCAAGACGGTGGACGAGCTGCGGGAAATCATCGACCACGCCGGCGTTCCCTTTATCCTGAAGGGAATCATGACCGTCCGGGGGGCGGAGAAGGCGCTGGAGGCCGGCGCGGCGGGCATCGTGGTGTCCAACCACGGCGGCCGGGTCCAGGACGGCGTCCCCGCCACCGCCCAGGTGCTGCCCGACATTGCCCGGGCGGTGAAGGGGAAGCTCACCGTCCTGGTGGACGGGGGCATCCGCACCGGCGTGGATGTGTGCCGGGCCCTGGCGCTGGGGGCCGACGGCTGTCTGATTGCCCGGCCCTATGTGACCGCCATGTACGGCGGCGGGGCGGAGGGCGTGAAGCTGCTCACCGAGAAGCTGCGGGGGGAGCTGGCCGATACGATGGCCATGTGCGGCGCCCACGCGCTGAACGAGATCGGACCCGACCTGGTGTTTGCGGAGCGGTGAACTCCGCGAGCCAATCCATACAAGCAGAAGCGCATGGCCTGCCGTATTTGGCGGGCCATGCGCTTTTTTCATACGCCTGGCTTTGCTGGGCGTAGACTCCTCGCTGAAAAAGTGTTGACAAGCGTAGACTACTGTGGTACAATGTGTCTACAAATATAGACAGAAAGGAGGCACCGCTATGGAACAAGAGGGCATCAGCCTGACCCAGGCGGAGTGGAGCGTCATGGAGTGCCTGTGGGCGGAGGGTCCCCTCACCGGGCGGGAGGTGACCGCCCGCATGGAGGACCGCTGCGGCTGGAGCCGGAGCACCACCCTCACCCTGCTGGGCCGGCTGGAGACCAAGGGGGCGGTGTCCGGCGCGCCGGATGGGAAGGGCCCCAAGGTGTTTTCCCCCGTGCTCCGGCGGGAGGACGCCGCCCTGCGGGAGACCGAGGACTTCCTGGGCCGGGTGTACCACGGGAGCCTGAGCCTGATGGTCAGCGCCATGACCCAGAAGCAGGCCCTGTCCCGGGAGGAGCTGGACCAGCTCTATGAGCTGCTGAAGGGATTGGAGGGGGAGCGCCATGCTTGAGTGGGCGGTGACCTCCAGCGTGCTGATTCTGGCGGTGCTGCTCCTGCGGCAGTGCCTGAAGGGGAAGGTCAGCCTGCGGCTCCAGTACGGCCTGTGGGCCCTGGTGCTCCTGCGGCTGCTGATCCCGGTGAGCTTCGGCAGCACGGCGGTGAGCGTTCTGAACGCCGTGGAGCGGGCGGAGGACCGGGTCCCCGCCCCGGCGGTGTACTACGTGGGGGGCGAGACCCCGGATCTGGCCCCGGCGGAGCCCGATCCCAGCCTCCCGCCCGCCGATCAGCAGACACAGTATGAGCAAAACCTGGCCCAGTGGCAGGAGGAGCTGGACGCCGCCCGGGCGGAGACGGGGACCCCTGTCTCGCTCGGAATGGTCCTGAGGATCGTATGGGCCGCGGGGGCGGCGCTCCTGGGGCTGTGGCTGGTGGGGGTCAACCTCCGCTTCCGCCGGGCCCTGGGCCGCAGCCGAAAATCGCTGACGGTGGAGGGCTTCCCCCTGCCGGTGTACGTCACCGGGGCGGTCCCCACCCCCTGCCTGTTCGGTCTGGTCCGGCCGGCGGTCTATGTGACGCCGGAGACGGCGGCGGACGGGACCGTGCTGCGCCACAGCCTGGCCCACGAGCTCACCCACTTCCGCCACCGGGACCACCTGTGGGCGGCCCTGCGGGGGCTGTGCCTGGCCCTCCACTGGTACAACCCCCTGGTGTGGCTGGCCGCCAGCCTGTCCCGCCGGGACGGGGAGCTGTGCTGTGACGAGGCCACGGTGAAGCGGCTGGGAGAGGCGGAGCGGGCGGCCTATGGCCGCACCCTGCTGGCCGTCACCTGTCAGGGCCGCGCCGACCCCCTGCTCACCGCCACCAGCATGACAGGAGGGAAGGGCATCCAGGAGCGCATCGTCCTGCTGGCCAAGCGGCCCAAAACGGCGGCCCGCTCCCTGGCCCTGGTGGTCTTGGTGGCCGTCACCGCAGTGGGCTGCACCTTCACCGGGGCGGAGAAGGACGGCTTCGTGCCCGACCGGGTGAGCATGGGACAGAGCCTCAGCTCCACTATGGGCTCCACCATCACCGACCCGGAGACGGTGGCCCGCCTCTGGGACCTCTATCAGGGCTTCACCCTGGGGGAGCCGGCGGACCCGGACGACGTGTGGACCCTCTCGGTGAGATTCTCCGCTGAGGACACAGAGGAGATGGCGGGATTTGACCTCACCCGGGACGGCCTGTACTCCACCGATCGGGAGACCTACTATGTCCTGGAGGACGGGGCCGAGCTCTATCAGGAATTTCACGCGGCGTTACAGGAGTAGCAAGAGCGGGACCGGGAGGCGGAGCTGAGCAGGGAGGAGGACGAGCCGTCTGACACCTACCTCACCTCCGCCGACCTGGACCGGGACGGGGAGGATGAAACCATTTCAGTGGTACAGGAAAGTCAACAGATCTGGTAGCTGGTGGTGACCAAGGCGGACGGCACGGAGCTCTTTCGGGAGGAAGCGGGGACGCCCCATATAGCCTGGAATTCCCTCTACCTCTGCCGGGACGACCAAAACGGCGACTGTCTGCTGTGCTATAACCCCTATGCATCTACCGGCTTTGCCAGCTACTCCTATACCCTCTTTACCCTGGAGGGCGGGGTAAAGACCGTCATACAGGAAGGGCGCCTGGACTTTGAGATCCGCCAGGTTCCGGAGCGGGCGGAGGAGCTGATGGCCTTTGCGGATGAGGTCAACGCCCTTCTGCGCCACAGCTCCCTTCTGCTGAGCACCCAGGGCGGAGAAGTGACGATAGGTCCGGCGGGCTGGGGAGAGTATCTGATGCACTTGAGCGGCTTGGGAGATTTTTTGACGGAAGCGGAGCCGGTGGCCGACACGGCCCTGCAGCCCGCAGTGCCTACGCCGGAAAGCTCCTACCGCACCTGCGAGGCTACCCTGAGCGATCCCGAGCCCATCGGCGGGGTGGTCTACACAGTCAGCACCATGTTCCACTACGACGCGCCCCATTACAGGGGCTCTGTCTGGATCGCCGGAGACCGGCAGGTGCCCGCCGGCTATCTCACCGCCCGGGCCATGCTCTACAACGGGGACAAGCAGCTGGTGTGCGCCTCCGGCGCGTCGCCCAACGCATCCGATACCAGCTTCCACTACCAGGAGACCCCGGAGCTGACCACCAACGACGCCACCCTGTATCTCTCCGGCACCTATGAGATCCACAGCGGGAGCGGCCGGATCGTGCGGGGAACCGCCGGCACCGTCCGGTATGAGAACGGCGCCTGCGCGGCGGTCCGCCCCGTCACCCTGATGGAGGAGGACGGCGTCACCGGGTATCCGGTCAGCGCCGGCGGGCTGACCTACGGCTCCCTCCTGTACGCCGGGGAGCTGGGGGAGATGCCCGACCTGATCTCCGCGGTGGGCACCAACGGGGCCGCCGGGTACATCCTGCGGGAGGACTTCGCCCCTGAGCTGTACACCCAGGCCGCCGTGGAGGACTGGCTGGCCGCCCTGGAGGAGAACAACCGGATCCCCCTGTACGACCTGGCGGGCAATCCAATCGGGGAGTTTGCCCTGGGCGTTCCCCAGGGCGGCAGAACGGACGCGATTCCCGCCGTGGCGGAGAAGCTCTGGGCGCTGCGGGATGCGGCCGACGGGCTGGAGGGGACCGACCTCCCCGCGCTTCGGGACTATCAGCTGCCCGCGGGGGTCCGTCAGAGCATAGAGGCGGAGCTGGTGGACGGCCAGTACCCCGCCAACGCCGCCGGAGAGACCTATGGGACCCTGTGGGCCCGGTATGTGGTGGGCTATCTGCCCGACCTGATCGCCGTGGTGGGCGCCGAGGGAGAGGACGGCTATGTCTACGCCCGGGAGTATCAGAGCGCCCTGCGGGCCGGCGGCGAGGCCATCCTGACGGTCTACAACCTGGCGGGGGCGGCGGTGGACCGCTTTGTCGTGGGGGATTGACCGGGAAGGAGGCCGGGGCATGCCCCGGCCTCTCCCCCATCTGCCTGCGACGGAATCCGCTGCGAGCCAAACAGATCTCCCCCGGCCGGCATTCGCCGGCCGGGGGAGATCGCTGCTCCGGGGGACGGCTACCGCGCCTGACAGGCCTTCGCCGCGGCGACAAAGTCCCGGAACAGGGGGTGGGCCCGGTTGGGCCGGGATTTGAACTCCGGATGGAACTGGACCCCCACGAACCAGGGGTGGTCGGGCAGCTCCACCATCTCCACCAGCCGCCCGTCCGGGGACAGGCCGGACAGGACCAGCCCCTTCTCCGTCAGCAGGGCGCGGAAGTCGTTGTTGAACTCATAGCGGTGGCGGTGGCGCTCGGAGATGTCCTCCATGCCATAGGCCTGATAGGCCCGGGTGTCCCGCGCCGCGATATGGCAGGGACAGGCCCCCAGCCGCATGGTCCCCCCCTTGTCGGTGACGCCCCGCTGATCGGGCATCAGGGCGATGACCGGGTGGGGGGTGGCGGCCAGCTCGCTGGAGTGGGCGTCGGCCAGGCCGGCCGCGTGGCGGGCGAACTCCACCACCGCCATCTGCATCCCCAGGCAGATGCCGAAGTAAGGGATCTTCTGCTCCCGGGCCCAGCGGACGGCGGAGATCATCCCCTCCACCCCCCTGCTGCCAAAGCCGCCGGGGACCAGGACCCCGGCGCAGCCGCCCAGACGCTCCGGGGCGTTCTCATCGGTCAGCTCCTCTGAGTCCACCCAGCGGATGTCCACCCGCACCCCGTTTTCGATCCCGCCGTGGGTCAGGGCCTCCGCCACCGACAGATAGGCGTCGTGGAGGGCCACATACTTGCCCACCAGGGCGATCTCCACCCGGCCGGCCGGGCGTTTGGCCCGGTCCACCATGGCCCGCCACTCGCGCAGGTCGGGCTCCCCCGCCGGCAGGCCCAGCGCCCCGCACACCGCCCGGCCCAGGCCGGCCTCCTCCAGCAGCAGGGGC
Organism: uncultured Oscillospiraceae bacterium; assembly: GCA_944385645.1. GTDB lineage: Bacteria > Bacillota > Clostridia > Oscillospirales > Oscillospiraceae > Lawsonibacter. The sequence continues at coordinate 6,832 of CALWYA010000027.1, read as the reverse complement.
ACCTCATAGAGGAGCGGGGCGGTGACATTGGGGATGACCCGCTCCGGGGGCACGTTGCAGAACAGGGCGATCTTGTCCCGCACCTCGGCGGGAATGGCCCCGTCGGCCCGGCAGAGGATCACGTCGGGCTGAATGCCCAGGCCCAGCAGCTCCTTGACCGAGTGCTGGGTGGGCTTGCTCTTCAGCTCCCCGGTGCCGGGGACGGAGACGATGAGGGAGACGTGGAGATAGAGCACGTTCTGCCGCCCCACCTCGGCGGCCGCCTGGCGGATGGCCTCCAGGAAGGGCTGGGACTCGATGTCCCCCACCGTGCCGCCGATCTCGGTGATGACCACGTCCACCCCCTCCCGGCGGCCCACCCGGTAGATGCGCTCCTTGATCTCCCCTGTGATGTGGGGGATGACCTGGACCGTGCCCCCCAGAAAGGCCCCCGCCCGCTCCCGGCTGAGGACGGACCAGTACACCTTCCCCGCCGTCACCGAGGAGTCCGCCGTCAGGTCCTCGTCGGTGAAGCGCTCGTAGTGGCCCAGGTCCAGGTCGGTCTCCGCCCCGTCCCCGGTGACGAAGACCTCCCCGTGCTGATAGGGGTTCATGGTGCCCGGGTCCACGTTCAGATAGGGGTCGAACTTCTGGAGGGCCACCTTCAGCCCCCGGGCCTTCAGCAGCCGCCCCAGGGAGGCCGCCGCGATCCCCTTCCCCAGGCCGGACACCACCCCGCCGGTGATAAAAATGTATTTTGCCATACTGATGCCCCCCTTGGATGAGTTAGGAATTAGGAATTGAGAATTGAAAATTGAGAATGGATCATTTTGGGGTCCCCCGCCGAAGCCCGGCGGCGGCAGCCGCGGGTTTGGTGGGGAGAGTCGGAGCGGCGGAAGCGAACGGTATGGAGCTTGCGACGACGAAGGAATTGGGAGTTAGGAGCATGGGATATAAGTCGGTCCGCGCCGGGACTCACACCCCGCTGGCCCCGTAGTTTGCCAGCACCCGGGCGGAGGGGTCGTCCACGTCGCAGCCCGCCCAGTCCCGGTTGGGCATCCAGAAGGCCTGGATCATCCGGGCCTGGCCGGGGTAGTACCGCTCGAACAGGTCCCGGTACAGCAGGCTCTCCTTGGTGAAGGGGGGCATATAGCGGTACTGGGCGCGCCCCCGGGCCAGTTCCCGGTCGCTGTACCGCTCCTCGGCGTAGGCCTTCAAATCGTCCACCATGGAGTGGCCCACTGCGTCGGAGAAGGCGGCCTTCTCCCGCCACAGGATTTCGTCGGGCAGCAGGCCGTCCCGGGCGAAGGCCCGGCGCAGGAGGTATTTGCCCTTCCCATAGGTGTTCACCTTCAGGGCGGGGTCCACCGACATGACATACCGGACAAAGTCCAGGTCGCCGAAGGGTACCCGGGCCTCCATGGAGTGGACGCTGATGCACCGGTCGGCCCGGAGGACGTCGTACTGGTACAGCTCCCGCACCCGCTTCTGGGCCTCCCGCTGGAAGGCCTCCGGCGAGGGGGCGAAGTCGGTGTACTTATATCCGAACAGCTCGTCGGAGATCTCCCCGGTGAGGAGCACCCGGATGTCGGTCCGCTCCCGGATGGCCTTGCAGCACAGATACATCCCCATGCTGGCCCGGACGGTGGTAATGTCCCAGGTGCCCAGGGCGGCTGCCACATCGGGCAGGGCGCGGATCACGTCGTCCCGGCTGATGATCACCTCGGTGTGGTCCGCCCCGATAAAGTCGGCGGCCTGCCGGGCGTACTTCAGGTCGATGGCGTCGGTGTCCATGCCGATGGCGAAGGTGCGGATGGGTTTTCCCAGCCGCCGGGCGGCGATGGCGCACACCAGGCTGGAGTCCAGGCCGCCGGACAGGAGAAAGCCCAGGGGGGCGTCGGCGTCCAGCCGCTTGTCCACCGCGGCGATGAGCTTGGAGCGGATGTTCCGGCAGACCGTCTCCAGGTCGTCTGTGCAGTACCGCTCCACCCGGGCGGGGTCGGCGTACCGGATGAACCGCCCCCGGCGCCAGTAGTGCCCCGGCGGGAAGGGGAGGATGGAGGGGCACAGGCCCACCAGGTTTTTGGCCTCGCTGGCAAAGACGATGCCCCCGTCGGCGTCGTAGCCGTAGAACAGGGGGCGGATGCCGATGGGATCCCGGGCGGCGATGTATTCGTCTGTCTCCCCGTCGTAGAGGATGAGGGCGAACTCCGCATCCAGCCGCCGGAACATCCCCGTGCCGTACTCCCGGTACAGGGGGAGCAGGAGCTCGCAGTCGCTGCCGCTGCGGAAGGCGTAGCCCCTGGCCTCCAGCTCCTCCCGCTGCCGCCGCCAGCCGTAGAGCTCCCCGTTGCACACCACCATGTCCTTTCCCCGGACAAAGGGCTGCATCCCGCTCTCGTCCAGCCCCATGATGGCCAGCCGGCGGAAGCCCAGCCAACCGGAGGGGGTCTCCAGAATCCGGGCCATGTCCGGCCCCCGGGAGCGGGTGCGGTCCAGATAGGTCTGGACCTCCTCCCGGGACCGGGACTTGGTGGTAAATCCGATGATCGCGCACATAATAAGCACCTCCAAAAAAGTCGCGCAGCACTCCTCCTGTGTTAGGACGAATGCTGCGCTCCGCGGTGCCACCTAATTTGCCGCCGTCCGGCGGCCCCTTTTCCAGCTCTGACAAGCTGTCCCCATGTAACGGTGGGCCCCGGTCCCCCTACTGGCCCTCCGGCGTTCAGGTTTCCGCTCCGGAGTGTTCTTCCCGCGGACTCTTTGGTGCGGGGTTTCCACTCTCCCCCGCTCACTGGCCCGGAACTTCTGCGGTACTTTTCTCCCTCATCGCGTCGGATATTCACTTGTAACGGCCTCGGGACATCGGGTCCCGGAAAAACAGAGAAGGGCGCCGTGGAATTCCCACAGCGCCCTTGCTGTTGTGGTGTATTATAGCGGCTTGTCAGCGCGCTGTCAAGGAAAAGTTTTGCCCGCCTCCGGGCCGGATTTTCGTGCAGAGCGCACAGAGGGGCATCGCCGGAGGGCAGCATGGAGGGAGCGGAAGCGGCCCTTGCGGCTGTTTCAGGCGGCTCGGACACGGGTCCTGTCCGCCCGATTTCCCGGGAAACGATTTCTTCAAAAAATCCTGAAAAAAGGGATTGACAAACGGAGCAAGACAGGCTATAATTCTCACTGTTCTGTGCGTCGGGTCTTCTGTTTCCAGCGGACGCCAGCACCCGTCAGAAATGGCGCGGTAGTTCAGTTGGTTAGAACGCCGGCCTGTCACGCCGGAGGTCGAGGGTTCAAGTCCCTTCCGCGTCGCCATTTAAAACTCCAGCCGCTCGGCTGTGTGAATGCCCTTCGGGGCGAAGATGCTGCTATAGCTCAGTCGGTAGAGCGCATCCTTGGTAAGGATGAGGTCGGCGGTTCGAATCCGCCCAGCAGCTCCAAGAAAAACCGCTTAAATCTTCGGATTTAGGCGGTTTTTCTGTTGCTTTTCTGAACTTTTCAATGAATTTTGTAACGGTGAAAATGACCTCGTTGCTGGAATTTGGGGGCTTCTCCAACTGGACTGCCAACTTTTTGCCCCTTTGCGGAGGCGGGAACCTTTGTGCTGCAAGGGCTGCCGGATTTTGAGCGTTCCAACTGGGTCCCAACTATCCGGCGTAGAGCTTGTCCACGGCTGCGACGGCCTCCGAGGAAGTCTCCCGGCCTTTGACATAGTATTTCAGCGTCATAGCCGAGGTGGTATGCCCGGCAGCTGCCTGGGCCAGTTTAATGTCCTTGGTTTGGTCATAGAGGTCCGTGAGGACAGTCGTGCGGAAACGGATAGGAGCGATAGTCTCTGAAAAGCCGGTGTCCTTCTGAATCCGTCCGCACATCCGGCGGACTTGCGTATAGGACAGGGGCTTGTCTCCCCCAAAAAGAAACGTGCCTTTGACCGGAATCTGAAGGAACGGCAATGCCAGGGACGAGAGGCCAATGGTACGATGGCTGCTCTCTGTCTTGGTGTCTTTGACCTCCGGCTGGTTACGGGTGGGGTGGGTGACGGCCCGCCTAATATGGATGGTCATGTTGCCGGTGTCTATATCTTCGGGAGCCAGCCCCAGCACTTCCTCCAGCCGGAGGGGATGAAGGGCCTGCAAGGCCAAATATGCCCGGTCTACGGGGTTTTGAATATCTCCGATATGCTGGACCAGATAGCGCATCTGCTCCACGGTGTAGGGCGGCGTGGCCTTACTTGCTTTTCCGGTGATTTTCAGTCGGCGAGATTTCAGAGGATTTGTAGGAATCAACTTCTCCTCTACGGCGGCGTCCAGAATTTGATTGAGCACCATTCTGGCCTTGTCCTTGGTGGTTTTAGCTCCGGTCATGCCGTTAAAGAGCCGCTGCACGTCATCAACGGTAATATCCTCCACCGCCAGCCCGTCAAAAGCTGGAATCAAGTATCGCCGGATTTGCCGCTTGTAGGTGGTGGCCGTTGCGGTCTCCACGTTGGGGGCAGAATAGGTGTTGTACCAATTCCAGGCGTACTTATCAAACGGATGCTTGCCGCGATCCTGTGGCACCCCCAGCAGTTGAATGACCTTGTTGGTAAACTCCTGCATGGTGTCTGCTGTAATCCACCGCCTTTCACCTTTGATAATGATAGGTTGATTGATTTTGTGCTTTGCCATCGTGGTATCTCCTTCCGATGGCATACAAACCGGCTGTGCTATGCTATTGTCAAGGTGCCCTGGCTCTTGGCCGCTATGGGCCTTGACAATAGTATAGCATTTTTGAATTAGTTTTTCAATCGGGCCTTTAATGGCGAGAAGCGAACCTCTGATTTCGATGCTTTCGATGTGCCCGAAAAAGGGATAACGTTGCAGGTTAGCGGGGTCAATATGTATAAGGTCGGATGCATTTACGATAGCAACATCCGAATCAAAAGGTAAATATAGCATTGGGGGACCTCCGAGGGGCTATATATCAGCAAGGGGCTACATACTTAGTCGAGCAGCTTGCCAAATAATTCAACCGCGCTATTTTGCGTGGTGGGCGTGGCTTGTTGCGAATATGGATTGCTGCGGCTGCGCCATATCGTATAATTTCGGTTTGCATCATCGTAAACCATGAGATTAATGGTGGCCTTTTGCATTTCCATCGTCAGACTGATTCGCCGGTTGAGCTGGTCAAAGCCGTCAGTCTGAGCCAGGGCCTGTCCTTCCGGGCCAGCAAATTGTTTTTCCCAGAAACTATATGGCGAGTAAGGACTTGTCACAATGATTACGTCGGCAACAAGAGGTTTGTCCGAATACCGAGCAGGTGCCATCACGTCAGAAAAAAGACCATAAGGGTCCAGAATACGGAGCAAATCTTGATAGGCTATAACTTTGGGGCGCAACTCGTCTAAAATTACAGTATGTTCTCCGTTGTACTGCTGAAATATATCCCTGCTTGAACCGGATACATAATAAGGCTGTCCCTGCTTTTCCGCAATCGCCCTTGCACAGCGGGTTTTGCCTGTTCCTGCCGTACCACAAAGCCAGATTACAGTTACCTGCCTGCCCTGTGCAATCATTTCTTTCCGCCACTCGGCGGCCTGATTTTCCAGGACTTTTTGCCAGACAGTATCAATCTGACGCTTGTAATATGCCAGCTGGGAGCCGGTCATGCGCCGCTCCACTTCCTCTTTTGGCAGGACCCCAGCATATAGCGCGTCCAGCAAGTTTTTCGCGGACAGGTCCTTGGGTTGAGCGGTATTTGCCGCTTTCGTCTGGACCTGAACAAGAAAGCTGGGATAGTCAAAATTAGCAATTACTTCGCTCGGGTCATATTGGTGTTTCCCCTCTTCCCGCGCCTTTTTGGTGGCGTGAACGAGATAGGCATAGCCGTTTTCGTGGTTGCTGTCCCACGCTTCCAAGTATTGGGGCTTGTCACCTAAAATTTTCGCCACAGCGTCCAAATGGCGTGCGTTATCAAAGGTCATCATGACATGGATGTCCGGGGGCCTCGGATTGCCCTCTTTATCCGTTTCTTGGTTGTGGAGAATCATCGCATAGCGCTTCGGCTGTACTTTCTGTTCCACAATCCCCTTTAAGGTGTCCAGGTCCTGTGCCGGTAAATGGGCAAGTTGCTGGACATACATCATGTTCGTACTTTTAGGACCGCTCATGAGAACTATCCTCCTTGGAATTTGGCAATTTGGCAGTGGCAAGCGGGGGGCTATAAAACAAGCCCAGCCCCCCGCTTGGCGGCGGTGCTTGTAGCACCGCCCGCTGCCTTTGTTTCACTCGGCAGCGGGCGGTGTAGTGGGTGCCGTGCTATCACGGTAATACTCAGTTAACAGTTGCCCTAAAGCCCGATAAACCGGGAAATCCATGCGGGGAAAATGAACGTAACTGACATTATCATGCAGGCCATCCGTGGACGAAAACCACGCATCTCCGGGGCCATAGATGCGCTCGGGGAGCGGGTCTAACTTGACCTTATCCCATAGAAGCAAGCCCTCGGGCCGTGTCGGCCTAAACAGAATCCGGGTGGACATAGCAGACCGGAGCATAGCGGGTAGACCACCTTCCTGCACGCTTGCTTCAGCAATACTGATTATCATATAACAGCCAGCAGATGCGCCCATAGTCACGATACGTTTAATCAAGCTGTCAAAGGTCGCAAGACAATATCCTGGGTCATCTTTCCCCGCTTTTGACGGCAAGATGGCTCGAAGTGACACATACTCGTCGATGAACAGAAACGACGGATGCATCCCGGCGTCCCACCATTTCACAACATCACCAGTGCTTTCAGATAGTCCGTTTAGGACACGTTGACGGCGTGTAATTGTCTCGGAGAATCGTTTGATGGCGTCCAGAATCGCGGTGGCCGTACC
>CALWYA010000026.1 GCA_944385645.1 uncultured Oscillospiraceae bacterium | reverse complement strand
CAGCCCCTCGGCCACCGCCGTCTTGCCCACCCCCGGCTCGCCGATGAGGGCGGGGTTGTTCTTGGTGCGCCGGGACAAAATCTGGATCACCCGGTCCAGCTCCTCCCGCCGGCCGATCATGGGGTCCAGCCGCCCCTCCAGGGCCATGCGGGTCAGGTCCCGGGCGCACTGGTCCAGCTGCCGGGTGTCCCCGGCGTACCGGGGCTCCGGCTCCCGGATCCGGGGGCGGGGGGCCGGCTCCTCCCCTCCCAGGGAGGCCCGCACCTGATGGTACAGGGCCTCCCCGTCCACCCCGCAGTGGGCCAGCAGGAGAAAGGCCTCGCTGTCCTGCTCCCTCAGCAGGCCCAGCAGCAGGTGCTCGGAGTTCACCGCCCGCTGGCCCAGCCGGCGGCTCTCCGCCGCCGCCCCCTGGATGGCCAGACAGCAGTTGGGGGTCAGCCCCTGGTGGGGGGCGCGGACGGGCACCCCGGTCCCCACCCGCTGGGCCACGGCGGCCCGCAGGGCCGCGCTGTCCGCCCCCGCCGCGCGCAGGGCGGCCGCCGCCGGGCTGAATTCCTGGCCGGCCAGTCCCAGGAGCAGGTGCTCGCTGCCCACATAGGCGTGGCCCAGGGCGGCGGCGCTCTCCCGGGCCAGGCGGATGGCCCCCAGGGCGGCGGCGGTAAATCGGCTCTCAGACATACACTCTCACCTCGGAAGAAACTCTTCTCCCATCATGCCCAGCCGCTCCCCCCTTTAGTCCGGGACCGCCCCGGCGATTTCCCCCATTTTCCCCCTCCCCGCCGGAGCAAATCCCGGTGAGAATTGGGACTTGCTTTTTTGAAAAGTTGTGGTAGAATGTAGGTACATTTTAAGGGAGGTGTACTTACCATGGCTCATGTCATCAGCGACGCCTGCATCAGCTGCGGCTCCTGCGCGGATTCCTGCCCCGTGGGCGCGATCTCTCAGGGGGATTCCCAGTATGTGATCGACGCCGGCGCCTGCATCGACTGCGGCGCTTGTGCCGGGACCTGCCCTGTGGGCGCGATCTCTCAGGCCTGAGAGTAAGATGGAAAAACAACGCCGGCAGCGGCGTTGTTTTTTACATCCCATAATCTAATTTTAATTATTAGATTTGGTCATATTGCGAATTGATATTTTCTGGGAAACTGCGTATACTGAAGATACCACTTCATAAGCACTGCCCGGAAAGGAGTCCTGCCCCATGCGCACCGATACCCTGACCACTGCCGCCCCTGTTTTTTCCGCCAAGCCCCGCCGCCGCGCCCGGGAGGTCCGGGACCCCTATGACGGTCTGCGGCCCTGGTCGGCCATCACCCACGGGGTGGGCGCCGCCCTGGCCGCCGCGGGGACGGCCGCCCTCCTGCTGCGGGCCGCCCGACTCCAGGACCCGGTGCTCCTGGTCCTGTTTTTGATCTACGGTCTGTCCATGTTTGGGCTGTACACCGCCAGCACCCTGTACCACTGTCTGCGCACCTCGGTGCCCGGGCGCATCGCCCTGCGGAAATACGACCACTGCTCCATCTATCTGCTCATCGCCGGCAGCTACACCCCTCTGTGCCTCACCGCCCTGCGGGACAGCGGCGGGGTCCCCCTGCTGGCCGCCGTGTGGACCCTGGCGGCGGCGGGCCTGGTGCTCACCATCGCCAAGCTGTCCATCCCCCGGTGGCTGACCAGCGCCATCTATCTGTTCATGGGCTGGCTGGCCCTGTTCGCCATCGTCCCCATCCACCGCGCCCTCCCCGCCGCCGGCTTCGGCTGGCTGCTGGCCGGGGGACTGCTGTACACGGTGGGGGGCGTGCTGTACGCCGTCAAGCGGCCCGGGCGGAACAACCCCCGCTTCGGCTGCCACGAGATCTTTCACGTGTTCATCCTCCTGGGCAGCGTGTGCCACTTCGTCCTCATGTACCAGTATGTGCCGTATCTGTAAAGGAAATAGGCCATATAGCTCCCCAGGCTTCTGGAACAGAAGCCTGGGGAGCTCTCTTTTCCTGTCCCGCCCCCGCGGACCTGGACCCGCGCAAAAAACCGGCGCCCTCCAGCACAGCCGGAGGGCGCTGTATCTACGTCTCGCTCATCAGGGGGAGCACCGCCGTGATCCGGGTGCCCACGTCCACCCGGGAAACCACCTCGAACCAGCCCCCGTGCTTCTCCACGATCCACTTGGCGATGGACAGGCCCAGGCCGGTCCCCCCGGTCTTCCGGTCCCGGGAGCGGTCGGTGCGGTAGAACCGCTCGAAGATGTGGGGGATGCTCTCCGGCGGGATGCCCATGCCCTCGTCCTGGACGGTGAGGCGGGCGTGGCCCTGGCTGGCGGTGACCCGCAGATAGAGCCGGCCCTCCGGCGGGGAGTACTTCAGAGCGTTGTCCATGAGGATGCGCAGCACCTGCTTCACCAGGCCCGGGTCGGCCCACACCGCCACCGGCCCCTCCCCCCACCGGGGCAGGATGATCCGGTCCGGGTGGATCATCTCCTCCTCCCGCAGCACCTCCCCCGCCAGGGCGGTGAGGTCCACCCGCTCCCGCTTCACCGGCTGGGAGTCGTTGTCCCCCCGGGCCAGGAAGAGCAGCTGCTCCACCAGCCGCTCCATGGAGGCGGCCTCCCCCCGGATGGCGTCGATGGACTCCTGGAGGGCCTCCGGGTCCGACTTACCCCACCGGTCCAGCAGGGCGGCGTAGCCCTGGATGACGGCGATGGGGGTGCGCAGCTCATGGCTGGCGTCGGAGACAAAGCGCATCTGGGCGCTGTAGGCCTGGTTCACCCGGTCCATCATCCCGTTGATGGCCTGGGCCAGCGTCCGCAGCTCCTTCTGGGTGGCGGGCAGGTGGATGCGGCTGTCCAGGTGGCCGGCATCGATCTTGTTCAGCTCCCCCGCCAGGCTCTCCAGCTCCCGGCGGGACATGTGGGTGGTAGCGTTGAGCCGGGCGGCGGTGTTGGCCAGCTCCTGGATGGGCCGGAGCACCCGGCGCACCGAGCGGTGGGTGCCGAACAGCCCGATCACCAGGGCGATCCCCTGCCCGATCAGCAGGATCCGCCCCGCCCCGCCCAGCGTGCGGGCCACCCCGCTCATGTCCACCGTAATGGCGTAGGGCTCCCCATCGTTGGGCAGCTCCACGGTGTAATAGGAGGCGATGTCCCAGAACCGGACCCCGTCCTCCAGCGCCGCATAGCGGGGTAGGAAGGGCAGGGAGAACAGCGCGCCCCCCTGCCCCTGGCCGATCCAGGCGTCCGGGTCCAGGGGGGTGATAGTGTAGTCGCTGGCCTCCATCCAGGCCAGGGCGTCGTCGGAGGGCACCCCCCGCTCCGCCACCAGGCCGGCCACCTGGGCGCAGCGGTTCTCGGCGTAGAGGAACATCCCCACGGTGGCCAGCACGAACAGCAGCAGGTCCATCAGGAGAAAGACCCCCAGCTGTCGGAAGAAAAAGCCGAAATTCAGCCGGAAGGCCAGAGAGGAGTCCCGCACCGCCGAGATGGGGTCCTCCGGCGGGGGCGACTGAAAGCGGTGCCGGCTGCCTTTTGCCATGGGTCCTCCCTCCTCTCTGTCCAAATCTTACGACTTTACGGGCAAACGCGGCGCGCCAGGGGCGCCGCGCCCTGCTTTCCAAAGCTCAGGGGGCTGTGCCGGCGGGCTCCTCCCTGGCGGCCAGCCAGTCCCGGATGGGCTGTAACTTCTCCGGGCGGACAAAGCTGCCGCCCCGGATGAGGAACTCCAGCTGGACCTGCTCCTCCGGGGTGCGGCCCTCCCCCTTTTCCTCCAGCTGGCGGCGGATGGAGCGGGTCACCATCTGCACCATGTGCCGCTTCAGCCAGCCCACCCGGTCGGGGGCCCAGCCCCCCTGGAGGTAAAACAGGGGCAGCTCCCCCGTCTCGTTGCGCCGGGCCAGGGTCTCCAGCACCTGGGGAGACGGAGGCGACATGCCCACGCCGCAGGCCCCCAGGACGTCAAACCGCCGCCGGGCCTCCTTCAGGCCGGTGACGGTCCCCGCCATGAGGGGGCCGAAGAAAAACACCTGACCGCCCGGCTCCAGCTGGTTTTTGGCCTCCTCCAGGCTGTACACCCGGAGCCGCTCCGCCCTGCCCAGCAGCTGGGCGTACTCCCGGGTGTAGCCGGTGTGGGAGCAGTAGACAATGTCCATGGTTCACCCCTCCTTGATCACATAGCCCACGCCCCGGACGGTGTGGATCAGCTTGATGCCGAAGGCGTCGTCCAGCTTGCTGCGCAAAAAGCGGATGTACACGTCCACCGAGTTGGTCTCGCCCACAAAGTCAAAGCCCCACACCGCGTCCAGCAGGGCCTCCCGGGTGAGCACCCGGCCCTTGTTCTCCAGCAGACAGCGCAGCAGGTCGAACTCCTTCTTGGTCAGCTCCACCGGCTGCCCCCGGACGGAGACCTGGTGGCGCTCCACGTCCAGAATGACCTCCCCGGCGGACAGCAGGGGGGTCTGGGGGACCTGGGCCCCGCCCTTCTTGCGCAGGGCGGCCCGGATGCGGGCCAGCAGCTCCTCGATGGCAAAGGGCTTGGTCACATAGTCGTCCGCCCCCGAGTCCAGGCCGGACACCTTGTCCACCACGCTGTCCCGGGCGGTGAGCATGATGACGGGCACCTGGCTCTCCTTCCGCAGACGGCGCAGCACCTCCATCCCCGACATCCGGGGCAGCATGATGTCCAGCAGCACCAGGTCGAACTGGCCGCTCAGGGCCAGCTCCAGCCCCGCGCGGCCGTCGGGGGCCTTCTCCACCCCGTAGCCCTCATAGGTCAGCTCCAGCTCCACCATCCGGGCCAGCTTTTCCTCGTCCTCCACCAGGAGGATGCGCTCTCCCATTGTCTGTTCACCTCAAATAAGCTTCTTCCGCTCGATTGTTCCTGTGCGCCGCCCGCGCAGGCGGACACAGCCTACTCCCTCTTCCCGCCGCCCAGCAGGTCCTCCTCCACCCGGCGCTCCAGCTCGGCGGCCTCCCGCTCCAGGTCATACTCCTCCTGGTGCACGGTGTTCTCCTCCCGCCGGGCCTCCCGGTCGGCCTCTTTGGCCTTGTCGGACATATGCCTGCTCTGGGTGCGCAGCTCGTCCACCACCTGTCGGCCCAGATCGGCTGCGGTGTCGGCCACGCTGCCCATCACCTGATTCAGCTCCTCCCGCTCCAGATCAGGCCCGGAAAAGCGATAGCGGAAGCCCAGAAACAGTCCCAAAATCAGCAGGGGAATGGTCACATAGTAGGCAAAAATCACCAGCAGCAGTAAAATCAGCACGGGCAGCGCGGTCACGGGCTTGTCTTTCCGCCAGATCTCCAGTTCGTTGTCAATCAGCCACCGGCGCAGGGTATCCAGAAACCTGCGCTCGTTTTTTTTCTTTGCCCTGGCCGCGCCCTTCTTTTTCTTCCTGCCGGCTTTTGGGTCCGGCTCGGGCTCTTCCGGACCCGCGGGCGGGACCGGCGGCGGCGTCTGGGCCGCCCCCCGGGTGGTGAAATAGGTCTCCTCCTGCCGGGGGATCGCCCCCTGTTCCTCCAGGTAGATCAGGGCGTCCAGAAGATTTCCGCCGCTGTACTCCAGAGCCCGCTTGGCCTGCCCATAGCTGACGGGGGCTTTTTCCCGCAGCCGCTCCACCATTTCCAGTGTGATCTCCATGTCTGCTCAGGCTCCTTTCCCTGGAATGTTCCGCTCTTTGCTTCAAAGGATACCATGAACGGCTTGAAAGGGCGTTTAGCTTTCATTAAAATCCCATTAAATCCCGTTTTGCAGGAAAAAAGCCTCCCTTGCCCCCTGCATTATACTATGTTATAATGGGTTGCGCAAGAAAAACCGGATTGGAGGTGTCCCCGTGAAGAAGGCCAAGCGCCGTATTTTCACCGCTCTGCTCACCCTGGTGCTCTGTCTGGGCGTGCTCCCTGTTCCCGTGTCCGCCGCCGACCTGTACTTCACCGCACTGAACGAGCGGGTGGAGCTGCTCACATCCGACTCCATGCCCTTCTGGTATGGGGGGACCCTCTATGTCCCCTACTCGGTCTTTGACAAGGACCTGAACACCACCCAGATCTTCCTGGGGCTGAATGTGAGCTACAACAGCCGGACCCGGAGCACGGTCACCATCTACAACCTGCGCCAGCAGATGCTCACCTTTGACCTGAACAGCGGCACCTGCATGGACGAGCTCACCGGCGAGACCTATGACGCCCGGGCCATCATGCGCAACGGAAAGCCCTACCTGCCGGTGGCCACGGTGTGCGCCTACTTCGGTCTGAACTGGAGCTACACCGCCCTGTCCTCCATCCCCGACGGCTACCTGGTGCGCATCACCAACAGCGACGTGGTGCTGGACGACGCCACCTTCATCGACGCGGCGGGCAACACCCTGGACGCCCGGCTGCAGCAGTACACCCAGAGCCTGAACTCCGCCGCCAGTACCACCCCCGCCCCCACGCCCACCCCGACTCAGCCCGTCGAGCCCCAGCCGGAGGAGCCCATCTCCCCCAACGACATCCCCACCTATCTGGCCGTGCTGGGCCGGGAGGGGGACGGCCTGCGGGAGACGCTGGACGCCCTGGACGCCGCCGGACGGTACGCCCTGTTCTTCCTCACCCCCCAGGTGCTGGAGGAGGAGGGGGATCTGGTGCGGCGGATGCTGGGGTCGGGCCACCTGGTGGGCATCCTGGCCCAGGGGGAGGACCCGGACCAGACCCGCGCCCTGCTGGAGCGGGGGACGGCCGCTCTGGAGGCCCAGGCCCACACCCGCACCACCCTGGCCTATGTGCCGGAGGGGCAGCAGTCCGCCCTGGAGGGGGAGGGCTGGGTGTGCTGGGACGAGACTCTGCTCCTCTCCCCTGACGGCTCGGTGAGCCCCTCCACCTTTGCCGCGCGAACCTTGTCCCGGCTGGAGGGGCGAGAGCTGACCACCTATCTGACCCTGGAGGGCGGGGAGGACGCCGCCCGGGTGCTGCCCACCCTGCTGCGCCGGCTGACCAGCGACCACTTCATCCTGGGAGTTCCCATCGAGACCCGGCTGTAACGCCGTCTGCCTTGCCGAAAAACCGGCCCCGCCCGCCTGGGCGGGGCCGGTTTTGTCTCCCCGGCGGGCTTGTCCCGGCCTCTTCCGGGCATACTGGAGGGAAAAGGAGGTTTGGACCATGACCTTTGACGATCTGTACCAGCACCTGCTCCTCCAGGCCGCGGCCGGGAGCCCCCTCTCCCCGCCCCCGGGGGCCGACCCGGCCCAGCTGGACTGTCTGCTCCACCCGGAGCGGCACCCCCCGGTGCTGACCCCGGGCCGCTGCGCCTGCGGGGAGGGAGAGCGCCCCTGCGCCGCCGCCTGCCTGTTCCAGGCGGTGGTCCGGGGGCCGGACGGACAGGTGACCATCGACCCGGAGCGGTGCTGCGGCTGCGGGGCCTGTCTGGAGGCCTGCCGGTCCGGGGCGCTCACCGCCAGCCGGGACGTCCTCCCCGCCCTGGCCGCCGTCAAGGAGGCCCGGGGTCCGGTATACGCCCTCATCGCCCCCGCTTTTCTGGGGCAGTTCTCCCCCGCCGTCACGCCGGGCAGACTGCGTACCGCCTTCCGGGCCCTGGGCTTCACCGGCATGGTGGAGGTGGCCCTGTTCGCCGACCTGCTCACCCTGAAGGAGGCCCTGGAGTTCCACCGGCACGTCCGCACCGACGGGGACTTTCAACTGACCAGCTGCTGCTGCCCGGTGTGGATCGCCATGGTGCGCCGGGTGTACCGCCAGCTCATGCCCCACGTGCCCGGGGCGGTCTCCCCCATGGTGGCCGCCGGCCGGGCGGTGAAGGCCCTCCACCCGGACGCCCTGACCATTTTCGTGGGCCCCTGTCTGGCCAAGAAGTCGGAGGCCCGGGAGCCCGATCTGGCCGGGGCGGTGGACTTCGTCCTCACCTTTCAGGAGGTGCGGGACATCTTCCGGGCGGCCGACCTCCGGCCGGAGGAGCTGGCGGAGACGGACCGGGACCACTCCTCCCGGTGCGGCCGGCTCTACGCCCGGGCGGGGGGCGTCAGCGAGGCGGTCCAGGCCACAGTGGAGCGGCTTTGCCCCGACCGCGCCATCCCGGTGCGGGCCCGCCGGGCCGACGGGGTGCCCGCCTGCCGGGCCATGCTGGAGGAGCTGCTCCGGGGGGAGAACCGGGCCAACTTCTACGAGGGGATGGGCTGTCCCGGCGGCTGCGTGGGCGGGCCCAAGGCGGTCCTGCCCCCGGAACAGGGGCGGGCCAATGTGGACCGCTATGGGGCCGGCGCCCCCTACGCCACCCCTCTGGACAACCCCTATGTCCTCCAGGTGCTCCGGCGGCTGGGCTTTGACACGGTGGAGGACTTTCTGACCCGGGGGGAGCTGTTCAACCGCCGCTTTTCCGATCCTCCAGGGGAAGGGTGAACACCGGGCAGCCCTCGGCGGCGGGGGCCGCGGCGCACTGGGGCAGGGCGAGCTCCACCCCCTCCGCTGTCAGGCAATAGTCCTTTAAGGGCCTTGCGTTCCTTGCCTTTTTCAGCCAGTCCCGGTCCAGAAAGCAGTCCCCGGCCTGCCGCCGCTCCTCCCCCTGCCGGGCCAGGGCGGACCACAGGCGCCCGCGCCAGCCCCGCCGGCCGGCCAGCAGCTCCCCCAGGGGGCAGGGCGCCCCCTGGCGCACCTTCCACACGTCTCCCCAGCGCACCCGGCTGGGCGGCTTCGCCCCCCGGCTCTCCCAGCCGGTGAACCGCAGGCTCAGCAGGCCGTCCCGGAGCAGGGCGACCTCGCCGGTCAGCTCCCCCCGCCAGGGGGTGAAGGGCCGGCTCTCCTCCCGGCATCGGACCAGGTCCAGACAGGCCTGGAGATAGATCTCCCGCTCCCACCGCCGCCTCCAGCTCCCGGCCAGCCGCCGGTAGTAGGCGCTGATCCACCGCCCTCCTAGGCCGGCCCCCTCCACCTGGGGCCAGCGCAGGATATACTCCAGCACCCCCTCCCCCTCCAGAGTCAGCCGCCGCCGCTCCTCGCTCCAGCGCACCGCCGCTTCCCGCCGCTCTCCCATCTGCCTCGCTCCCCTCCGTCGGATTTCCCCATCCTATGCCCGGGCCGGCGGGGCGGTCCGCCCCCCATAGACAAAATTGAAAAATTTTTACTTTTTCTGTTTACTTTTATGATACAAAGTGCTAAAATGGCATTGTGCAGAAAGTTCCGCCCGACGGCCACCTTACAACGAGAGAAGAAAGGATGCGTCATCATGTCAAAATTTCTGAACAAGCCCGCCAGCGACACTTTGTATAAAGCCATCGCCTGCCTGGAAACCGAGGAGGAATGCCGCCGCTTCCTCCAGGATCTGTGCACCGTCTCCGAGCTGAAGGCCATGGAGCAGCGGATGGATGTGGCCATGCTCCTGGACGAGGGGCTCATCTACAGCGACATTCTGGAGCGCACCGGCGCCTCCAGCGCCACCATCAGCCGGGTCAACCGCTGTCTTCATTACGGCGCGGATGGCTACCGGACCGTGATCCCCCGCCTGCGGGAGAAGCAGGGCAAAGAGGGATGAGCGGCAGCTACGGCCCTCTGGCCGGCTGCTATGACGAGCTGACCTACGACGTGGACTACCCCCGCTGGGCCGACTACATCGAAAAGCACTTCGCCCGCCGGCACATTCCCGGCCGGACGGTGCTGGACCTGGCCTGCGGAACCGGCTCCCTCACCCGGGAGCTGGCCCTGCGGGGGTATGAGATGATCGGGGTGGACCAGTCCCCCGAGATGCTGGCCCAGGCGGCGGAAAAGAACCGGGGGGTCTCCCCCATCGAGCCCATCTTCCTGTGCCAGAGCATGGAGAAGCTGGACCTGTACGGCACCATCGACGCCTGCGTGTGCTGCCTGGACAGCGTCAACTACGTCACCGACCCCAAAAAGCTGGAACGGGCCTTCGGCCGGGTCCGGCTGTTTCTCATGCCCGGGGGGCTGTTCCTCTTTGACGTGAACACCCCGGAGAAGCTGGAGGGGCTGAACGGCCAGGTGTTCCTGGACGAGACGGAGGACGCCTACTGCGTGTGGCGGGCGGAGTGGTCCAAGCGCAGCCGGACCTGCACCTATTTCATGGACCTGTTCCGGCTGGAGGAAAACGGCCTGTGGCGGCGGGAGGAGGAGCTCCACCGGGAGCGGGCCTATCCCGTGGACCAGCTGACCGCCATGCTGGAGCGGGCGGGCTTTTCCGACATCCGCACCTACGCCGCCTTCCAGTTCCGCCCCCCCGCCCCGGGGGCGCAGCGGATATTCTTCACCGCGAGAAAGGACGATTGAACACACCCATGCCTGACGAGATCACAAGAGCCATCACCGGCGACGGCCTGGTCAAGGCCGTCGCCGTCACCGGACGGGACCTGGTGGAGCGGGCCCGGACCATCCACACCCTCCTGCCCATGGGCACCGCCGCTCTGGGCCGGGCCCTGCTGGGGGCCTCCATGATGGGGGACATGCTCAAGGAGCAGAACGGCTCCCTCACCCTCCAGATCAAGGGGGGCGGCCCCCTGGGCACCATCCTGGCGGTGTCCGACTGCGGGGGCAACGTGCGGGGCTATGTGCAGAACCCCCATGTGGAGCTGATGGAGAAATACCAGGGCAAGCTGGACGTGGGGGCCGCCGTGGGCACCGACGGCACCCTCACCGTCATCAAGGACATCGGCCTGAAGGAGCCCTACGTGGGCTCCATCGCCCTCATGTCCGGGGAGATCGCCGATGACCTGGCCCTCTACTTTGTGGAGAGCGAGCAGATCCCCACCGCCTGCGCCCTGGGGGTGCTGGTGGGGCTGGACCAGAGCGTCACCGCCGCCGGGGGCTACCTTATCCAGCTGCTCCCCGGGGCGGGGGACGACATCATCACCCGCATCGAGCAGGGGGTCCACGCCCTGGGCTCGGTGAGCCACGCCCTGGCCGGCGGCCTGGACGGGGAGGGGCTGCTCCGGGCGGTGCTGGAGGGCTTCCAGCTGGAGATCCTGGAGAAGCACCCGGTGGAGTACCGGTGCTACTGCTCCCGGGACCGGGTCACCCGGGCCCTCATCAGCATGGGCAAACAGGACCTGTCCGACCTGATCCGGGACCAGGGGAAGGCGGAGCTCACCTGTCAGTTCTGCGACAAGGTGTACCGCTACTCCAAGGAGGACCTGGAGGAAATTCTGGCGAATATGTGAAAGACCCGAACACAGGGGCCTGACCGATGGTCAGGCCCCTGTTCCTGTCTCCAGCAGGCGGGACATGGCCAGCTACCTTTTGCTTGACCTATACGGGGGATATTTCGCCGCCTGCGGACGGCGATGCGGCGGGGGCAAGCCCCCGCCCTACATGGTGCGTTTTTCGTGGCGCGCGAGAAGGTGAATTGGCCCAAAGGGCCAAGAGAGGCCGGCCTGGGCCGCGACCTCGGCGCGCGCATAATGGTCGGCGCGTCCGGGAGGCCGCGCCCTACAGGGTGCGTATTTTCGTAGGGGCGCCCTTCGGGCGCCTGCGGGCGGCCAAAGGCCGCCCCTACGGCGGAGCAGGAAGTGCAAAGGTCACAGGGTACAGGGGCGGATATGATCCTACCGCATCAGGGAAAGGAAAAGGCCGGGGACAAAAGTCCCCGGCCTTTTGGCGTCTTTCAGGATTATGGATTAATAGCGGGTATATATGTAATGCACTTCTTCATGTGCAAACCAATCTCTCTCAACCGTATACTCCTCATCCCTATAGTCATACTCCGCATACAAGATTTGCACATCCTCATCATCATAATCCACTACAATTCCATAGATATCCTCGTCATCATTGCCCTCCGTGTATAAGCGAACAATATCTCCAACCTTAATGTCGTCTATATCATCTACTTCATCGATATCCGCATCATCAAAAATATAGTCGCTGAGATAATAGGCAAATCCTTCGCTTCCTTTTACTCTGCCTCCATTCCCTAAAATATCCGGATTTGAACCACGCCACTCCTCGCCGATGTAATATCCCGAAGTACTATCATCCAGGAAGTCGTCGATCAGATCCTCCACATCGCTCTCCGTCAGTCTGCCGGAGCTGGAACCGGAAGGGCTGTCCTCATAGCGGGTGTAAATGTAGTCGAAGTAAGTCAGATCATCAAAATCAATATCGTCGGAATACACCTTATCGCGGGTGTTGGTGGTCAGGTAGTAGATCCTGTCGTTGCGGGTGTCCACCTCGGTGACCACCACATACAGATCTTCATAATCCAGATAAATCACATCACCCAGCCGAATCTCGTCCAGGTCCAGCTCGTCCCCATCGTACTCCTCCACCGCTTGACTCGTGCCGAAGAGGTAGTCGCTCATGTAGTAGGCGAAGGCTTCGTCGCCGGTCACGGTACTGTTGCTGAAGGGCCGGGAGCGGTATCCGTCCTCGCTCTCATAGCAGGTGTCGCCCTCGGCATACTCGTATCTCAGGAACTCGTCGATCAAATCGGCGATCTCGTCCTCGTCCCGGTCGCTGGTGTCATCCCGGTCCTGTGTGCCGGAGGAGCCGTTGCGCCCCTCGTAGCGGGTATAGATGACGTCGTACCGGCTCATGTCGTCATAGGCTATGGAGTCCTCCGACACCCAGTTGGAGTAATCGGTATACAAATAGTCGATCTCATCATTGCGGGTATCGATATTGGTGACCACCACATACAGCTTAAGGTCACTCAGAT
>CALWYA010000025.1 GCA_944385645.1 uncultured Oscillospiraceae bacterium | reverse complement strand
TGTCCCTCACCCGGGACCGGTACCAGTCCTCCCGGCCGGTGGCCGCGGTCCTGCTCATCGACAACTACGACGACCTGATGAAGAACCTGACGGAGAACGAGCGCTCCAACCTGCTGGCCGAGATCGACAACCGGCTGGACACCTGGGTGGCGGACACCGGCGGGCTCCTCCGCCGCTACCAGCGGGAGCGGTACCTGTTCATCTTTGAGGAGCAGTACCTGTCCCGGTTCGTGGAGGACAAGTTCGACATCCTGGACACCGTCCACCAGGTGGTCAATCCCAGCGGCATCAACGCCTCCCTGTCCATCGGCGTGGGGAAGGACGGCGACAGCTACCGGGAGCTCCTCAACTTCGCCAATCTGTCCATCGACATGGCCCTGTCCCGGGGAGGCGACCAGGCGGTCATCCGCAACCAGTTCACCTTCGAGTTCTACGGCGGCCGCTCCAAGGAGACCGAGAAGCGCACCAAGGTGAAGAGCCGGGTCATGGCCAACGCTCTGTCCTCCCTGATCTCCGACTCCTCCCACGTGTTCATCATGGGCCACAAGTCCCCGGACAACGACGTGGTGGGGGCCGCCGCCGGGGTGTTCGCCCTGTGCCGGAAGAACGGGGTCCCCGCCCACATCATGCGGGAACAGGGAAACAATCCCGCCCAGGAGCTCACCGACAAGCTGCTCCAGCTGCCCGAGTACCACGACTGCTTCCTCCTGCCCCAGGAGGCCCTGCTCATCGCCGACAACCGCTCCCTGGTGGTGGTGGTGGATACCAACCGCCCCGAGCAGGTCCAGGCCCCGGAGGTGCTCCAGTCCTGCAACCGGGTGGCCGTCATCGACCACCACCGCCGGGCGGCCACCTATATCGAGGGGGCGGCCCTGAACTACCACGAGCCCTACGCCTCCTCCGCCTCGGAGATGGTCACCGAGCTGCTGCAATATATCATCGAGCCCAACCATCTGCTCCGGGCGGAGGCCGAGGCCCTGCTGGCGGGCATCGTGCTGGACACCAAGAACTTCACCATGCGCACCGGCGGACGCACCTTCGAGGCGGCGGCCTTCCTGCGCCGGTCCGGGGCGGACACTGCCGAGGTGAAGAAGCTGTTCCAGAACGACCTGGCGGGCACCATCGCCAAGTACTCCATCATTCAGAACGCCAAGCTCTACCGGGACCACATCGCCGTGGCGGTGGCCGACAAGCCGGTGGGCCGGGTGGTGGCCGCCCAGGCGGCGGACGAGCTGCTGAACATTATCGGCATCGACACATCCTTCGTCCTGTCCTCTCAGGACGGGGAGACGGTGAACATGTCCGCCCGCTCCATGGGGGACACCAACGTGCAGGTCATCCTGGAGCAGCTGGGGGGCGGCGGGAACGCCGCCGCCGCCGGCGGCCAGGTGACGGGCAAGTCCATCCAGGAGGTGGCCCGGGACCTGACCCAGGCCATCGACCGGTATCTGGACGCGTAAAAAATTCAGAAAACAAAATGCAGAATGGGTGTTTCCGCCCCCTGCGGGGGCGGAAACACAGAACATAAGTCAGAAAAAATCGATTAGGAGGAAACAGACATGAAAGTGATCTTACAGCAGGACGTGCGGGGCCAGGGCAAGAAGGGCCAGCTGGTGGAGGTGTCCGACGGGTACGCCCGGAACTTCCTGCTCCCCCGGAAGCTGGCCGTGACGGCCACCGCCGAGAACCTGAACACCATGAAGCAGCAGGAGAAGGCCCGCAAGGCCCAGGAGGCCGCCGAGAAGGCCCAGGCCGAGGCCACCGCCAAGCAGCTGGAGGGCCTGATGGTGAAGATCCCCGCCAAGGCCGGGGAGGGCGGCCGCCTGTTCGGCGCCGTCACCGCCAAGGAGGTCTCCGAGGCCCTGGCCGCCCAGCACGGGGTGAACATCCCCAAGGCCCGGCTGGTGCTGGACGAGCCCATCAAGGCCTGCGGCGGCTATCAGATCAAGGCGAAGCTGGGGTACGAGGTCGTGGGGACCGTCAACGTGATGGTCATCGAGGAGAAATAAGCCGGAAGGCTTATTTCTCCTCCAAATTAGGAATGAGGAATTAGGAGTTAGAAATTGGGGGATCAGACGACAAACACCCCGGACCCTTGTCAAAGGGAGCTTCCGGCAAAGCCGGGTGGGGGATCCTGTTGACCGGAGGCGTCCCGTATGACGCCCCCTCATCCGCCCCCTTCGGGGGCACCTTCCCCCCAAGGGGAAGGTACGGACGGGCGCACGCTGTGCGCCCCTACAAAGGTGATACTCCCCATTAACGGCCAATTCCTAACTCCTAATTCCTAATTGCTAATTCTCACGCAGGGGCGGTGATGTACGTGCCAACTGAAGACGAGCTTCTGCTGAAGCAGCTGCCCCACTCCAACGAGGCGGAGCAGGCGGTGCTGGGCTCCATGCTCATCGACCCCCGGTGTATCCCGGAGGTCATTGACAAGCTGCGCCCGGACGACTTCTACGGGCAGCAGAACATGGAGATCTACGAGACCATCTACTCCATGTTCAACTACTCCCTCACCATCGACCCGCTCACCGTGCTGGAGCACATGAAGCAGAACGGGTACTACCAGGAGAACTCCTGGAACTACCTGCTCCAGCTCATGGACATCACCCCCACCGCGGCCAATGTGGGGGAGTATATCGACATCCTCAAGGACAAGACCCTGCTGCGCCGGGTGGCTGAGGCCGCCGGCGATCTGACCGCCATGATCCAGCAGGGCACCGACACCGGCCAGGACATCCTGGAGGCCGCCGAACAGCGCATCTACGCCATCCGCCAGGGCAAGGCCGCCCGGGGGCTCACCCCCATCTCCACCGTCCTCATCGACGTGTACGACCGGCTGGGGGAGCTGGCCGCCAGCGAGTCGGCCATCCCCGGCCTGTCCACCGGCCTGCGGGACCTGGACCGGGCCATCTCCGGCCTGAACAAGTCGGACCTGATCCTGCTGGCCGCCCGCCCCGGCATGGGCAAGACCTCCATGGCCCTGAACATTCTGCTCAACGCCGGCAAGAAGTCGGGTAAGAACGTGGCCTTCTTCTCCCTGGAGATGAGCCGGGAGCAGCTGGCCCTGCGGCTGATCTCCAGCGAGTGCTTCGTGGACAACAAGAAGCTGGTCACCGGCAAGCTGTCCGAGCAGGACTGGGAGAGCGTGGCCGCCGCCGCCGACTCCCTGAACCGGTCCACCATCCTCATCGACGACGACTCCAGCGTCACGGTGGCCGACATCAACGCCAAGTGCCGCCGGGTGGACAACCTGGGGCTGGTCATCATCGACTATCTGCAGCTGATGCAGTCCGCCGGAGGCAAGAGCCGGGGCAACGAAAACCGGCAGCAGATCGTCTCCGACATCTCCCGCTCCCTGAAGATCATGGCCAAGGAGCTGAACGTCCCCGTGCTGTGCCTGAGCCAGCTGTCCCGGGCCAACGAGTCCCGCCAGGACAAGCGGCCCATGCTGTCCGACCTGCGGGAGTCGGGGGCCATCGAGCAGGACGCCGACATCGTCCTGTTCCTCTACCGGGAGGGGTACTATAACCGGGACACCGAGAACCCCAATCTGGCCGAGTGCATCATCGCCAAGAACCGCCACGGGGAGACCGGGATGGTAGAGCTGCAGTGGCAGCCCGAGTTCACCACCTTCAACGACCTGGAGTGGCAGCGGGAAGAGTAAACCGCGCAAGAGGGAGGGCCGCCGTGCTCGAATCCATGGAACAACTGATCCGGCGGCTGAACCTGATCCCCCCGGGGAGCGCCGTGTTGTGCGCCGTGTCCGGCGGGGCCGACTCGGTGTGCCTGCTCCACGCCCTGTACCGCCTGCGGCCCAGGCTGGGCTTTTCCCTGGCCGCCGCCCACTATGACCACCAGCTCCGGGGGGAGGAGTCCCGGCGGGACGCCGCCTTCGTGGAACAGTTCGTGGCCCTGTGCTGCGGGGCCCAGCGGCTGCCCGACGGGCGGGTTCTCCCCCCCGTCCCCCTGTTTCTGGGCTCCGGCGACGTGGCCGGCCAGGCCCGGGCCCGGGGGACCGGCCTGGAGGAGACCGCCCGGGATACGCGGTACGCCTTTCTGCGCCAGGTGGCCCGGGAGGCGTGGGACGACCGGATCGCCTCCGCCCACACCGCCGACGACAACGCCGAGACCCTGCTTCTCCACCTGGCCCGGGGGACCGGGCTGCGGGGGCTGGGGGGCATCCCCCCGGCCCGGGGGGCGCTCATCCGCCCCCTGCTGTCCACCTCCCGCCAAGAGGTGGAGGACTATCTGGCCTACTACGCCCTGCCCCACATGGAGGACAGCTCCAACGCCTCGGACGACTTCGCCCGCAACCGGGTCCGCCACCAGGTGATCCCGGTGCTGGAGGAGCTCTTCCCCGGCTTTCTGGCCCGGGCGGGCGAGTCCATGTCCCTGCTCCGAGCCGATGAGGACTGCCTGACCGGGCTGGCCCGGGCACTGGCCGATCAGGCCAGCCCTGTGGAGGGCGGCCTCTCGCTGGAGGCGGCCGCCCTGGCCGGCGCCCCCGCCCCTGTGGCCGCCCGAACTGTTCGGCTGCTGCTGGGGGAGCTGTGGGGGGGCGACCAGAACTGCGCCCGGGTCCACCTGGAGTCGGTGCTGGACCTGTGCCGGGGGGAGGACCCCTCCGCCCGGGTGGACCTGCCCCGCGGGACCCTGGCCCGCCGGTGCTACGGCCGGTTGGAGCTGGTCCGGGAGCCCGGAGCTGCCCCGCCGGACCCCGCCCCCCTCCCCCTGCCGGGGGAGCTGACCTGGGGCCGGTGGCACGTCGTCTGCGCCCCGGCGGTCTATGGGGGACAGCCCCAGGGGCCCTGGGACTTCTGGCTGGACCGGGCGTCCGCCCCATCCCTCACCCTGCGCCCCCGGCAGACGGGGGACCGGCTGGCCCTGGCCGGGCGTCCGGAGAAATCGCTGAAAAAATGGATGATCCAGGAGAAGGTCCCCCGGCACCTCCGGGGGCTCCTGCCTGTCTTTGCCTGCGGGGGACAAATCGCCGCCGCGGGCGGCCTGGGCCCGGACCGGGCCTTCTGCCCCAAACGGGGCGCCGGGGCCTGGCACATCACCCTCTCCCCCGCCCCCCAAGCTGAACAAACTGGAAAGGAATGAAGCCCGCCATGTTGGAACAGGATATTCAGGAAGTGTTATTTACCGAGGCGCAGCTGAAGGCCCGGGTACAGGAGCTGGCCCGCCAGATCGAGCGGGACTACGCCGGCAAGGAGATCATGCTCATCAGTGTCCTGCGGGGCTCCTTCATCTTCATGGCCGACCTGTGCCGGGCCATCGACCTGCCCTGCACCCTGGACTTCATGGCGGTGTCCTCCTACGGAAAGGGCACCTCCTCCAGCGGCCAGGTGCAGATCACCAAGGACCTGTCCGAGGACATCTCCGGCCGGCACATCATCGTGGTAGAGGACATTCTGGACAGCGGCAACACCCTGCACTACCTGCTGCGCCTGCTGGACCACCGGCACCCCGCCACCATCCGGCTGTGCACCCTGCTGGACAAGCCGGAGCGCCGGGTCAAGCCGGTGGAGGTCCACTACACCGGCTTCACCATCCCCGACGCCTTCGTGGTGGGGTATGGCCTGGATTACGCCGAGAAATACCGCAACCTGCCCTACATCGGCATCCTGAAGCCGGAGGTCTACGGCGGCTGAGCGCCGCCCCTCCCCTCTCAAATCGCGGAAAGGTCGTTTGCCTATGAGACGCTTCACCCCCCGGGACCTCACCCTCTATCTGCTGCTGGCCCTGATGCTGGTGTTCACCTTCAGCACGCTCCAGCAGATGGACCGGGAGGATTCCCCCACCTACAGCGAGATCCTCACCTGCTTCTACCAGGAGCAGGTGGAATACTTCACCCTGAAGGACAACACCCTGACCCTCACCCTCCGGGGAAATCAGGAGTCCGGCTCCGCCACCGTCACCTATCAGGTGGCCCGGCCCGACTGGCTGTACCAGGACCTCCACGAGCTGTGGGACAGCCAGTACGCCGAGGGCATCCTGCTGGGCTATGACATTCCCCCGGGGGTGGAGAGCGCCTGGTGGTACAACCTGATCCCCTACGGGGTGGTCATCGCCGTGGTCGTCCTGTTCTGGGTGTGGATGGTCCGGCAGCGCAACGCCGCTGCCGGCGGAGGCGGGGCCCCCGGGGCCTCCCGGTTCGGCCGCGCCCGCACCCGCACCCTGTCCGATCAGGCCAAGAAGGTCACCTTCGCCGACGTGGCCGGGGCGGACGAGGAGAAGGAGGAGCTGCAGGAGATCGTGGAGTTCCTCCGGGACCCCCAGAAGTATTCCAGCCTGGGGGCCCGCATCCCCAAGGGGGTGCTGCTGGTGGGCCCGCCGGGCACCGGCAAGACCCTTATCGCCAAGGCGGTGGCCGGGGAGGCCGGCGTCCACTTCCTGTCCATCTCGGGCTCCGACTTTGTGGAGCTGTACGTGGGCGTGGGGGCCAGCCGGGTCCGGGACCTGTTCGACCAGGCCAAGAAGGAGGCCCCCGCCATCGTGTTCATCGACGAGATCGACGCGGTGGGCCGCCAGAGAGGGGCCGGTCTGGGGGGCGGCCACGACGAGCGGGAACAGACTCTGAACCAGCTGCTGGTGGAGATGGACGGCTTCGGCTCCAACGAGGGGGTCATCGTCCTGGCCGCCACCAACCGGCAGGACATCCTGGACCCCGCCCTGCTGCGCCCCGGGCGCTTTGACCGGCAGATCTATGTGGGCCTGCCCGACATCCGGGGCCGGGAGGAGATTCTGAAGGTCCACTCCAAGCAGAAGCCCCTGGGGGACGACGTGGACCTGAATCAGGTCGCCCGGGCCACCGCCGGCTTCACCGGGGCCGACCTGGAGAACCTGCTCAACGAGGCGGCCCTGCTGGCCGCCCGGGACGACCGGAAATATATCACCCGGGAGGACCTGCACAGCGCCATGCTGAAGGTCATCGCCGGCCCGGAGAAGCGCAGCCGGGTGGTCACCGAGCACGCCCGGCGGCTCACCGCCTATCACGAGGCGGGCCACGCCGTGGTCATCCACGAGCTGCCCTCCCAGGACCCGGTGCACCAGATCACCATCGTTCCCCGGGGCCCCGCCGGCGGCATGACCATCTCCCTGCCCAACGAGGACAAGGCCTATTTGTCCCGGAAGGAGCTGGAGGAGCGCATCGCCGTGTGCCTGGGGGGCCGGGCCGCCGAGGAGCTGGTGCTGGGGGACATCTCCACCGGGGCCTCCAGCGACATCCAGAAGGCCTCCCAGATCGCCCGGGCCATGGTCACCAAGT
Source organism: uncultured Oscillospiraceae bacterium (assembly GCA_944385645.1). Classification (GTDB taxonomy): domain Bacteria; phylum Bacillota; class Clostridia; order Oscillospirales; family Oscillospiraceae; genus Lawsonibacter. Next base: position 5,507 of record CALWYA010000025.1, on the reverse strand, counting down.
ACGGCATGAGCGACCGGCTGGGCACCATCGCCTATGGCAACGAGAGCGACGAGATCTTCATCGGCCGCACCATGGCCCAGGCCCGCACCTACTCCGAGGAGGTGGCCGGCCAGATCGACCAGGAGGTGAAGGCCATCGTGGACCGGGCCCACGCCCGCTGCGGGGAGATCCTTCGCCGGTGCCGGCCCCAGCTGGAGCTCACCGCCCGGTATCTCCTGGACCACGAGACCATGGACGCCGACACCTTCGCCCGGGTCTTTACCCAGCCGGAGGGGGAGGAGTTCGCCGCCTATCAGGCATAACAAAAGACACGGCCTTTCCGCTGGGGCGGAAAGGCCGTGTCTTTTACTTTTACACATATCCGTACATCCCCCGCACCGACACCTCGCCGGCGGACAGTGTCTTTCGGGTGCCGTCGGGCAGCTCCACCACCAGGCGGAAGTCGTCGTCAATGGCCACCGCGAAGGCCTCCTGCCGGGAGACAGGGGTGATGAGCTGGACCGGATTGCCGGGGGTCAGGCAGTCGGCCCGGTACTTATCCAGGTACTCCCCCTTGTTGGCCGGGAAGCCGGCGTACACCCGCTCCAGGGCCAGGATGATCTGGGCGGCCAGCTCCGACCGGCGCACCGGCCGGCCCAGCTCCATGGCCAGGGAGGTGGCCACCTCCCGCAGCTCCGGGGCGAAGTCCTCGGGGGTCTGGTTCACGTTGACCCCGATGCCGGGGATCAGATACTCCAGGGCGTTGCTCTCGCTCTCCAGGCCCAGCTCGGTGAGGATGCCCACCAGCTTCCGTCCCCCCAGGACGATGTCGTTGGTCCACTTGATCCGGGGGCGAACGCCGCAGCAGGCCTCGATGGCGTCACACACCGCCACCGCCGCCCAGGCGGTGAAGTCGGCCACCTGGGCCGGCTCCAGCCGGGGGCGCAGAAGGGCGGACAGGTAGAGGCCCTTTCCCCGGGGGGACTGGAAGGAGCGGCCCAGCCGCCCCCGGCCCCCGGTCTGCTCCTCCGCCGTCACCACCAAGCCCTCGGCCTCCCCGGCCATGGCCCGGCGCTTGCACTCGGTGTTGGTGGAGTCGACGGTGTCCAGGCACAGCAGCTTCCGCCCCACCAGACAGCCCGCCAGGGGGCCGGACAGCTCCCCCGCCCGCAGGCGGTCGGGGGCCTCCTCCAGGCGGTAGCCCCGGTTGGGGGCGGAGGAGATGACATACCCCTCCTGCCGCAGGCCCTCGATGGCCTTCCATACCCCCGCCCGGCTGATGCCCAGCAGGCGGCTCATGGCCTCTCCGGAACAGTATTCCCCCTGCCGCTCCCGCAGCAGGGCCAGGACGCGCTCCCGGCTCATGGGGCGTCCCTCCTCTCTGGACCCTCAGCGGGCGTAGTAGACAAAGTGCTCCTTCCGGGGGGCGGCGGGGCCGGGCTCCTTGGCGGGGGCGCCCAGCACGCAGTAGCCGATTCCCTCGTACTCCCCCTGCACGCCCAGGTCGGAGAGGATCTGCTTCCCCTCGTCCAGCTCGAAGGTCTCCTTCGCCCGGTGGATCCAGCAGCTGCCCACCCCCAGGGCGTGAGCGGCCAGCATCAGATTGCCCATGACCAGACTTCCGTCATAGACCCGGGTGGGCCAGTCCTTTTCCGCCATGACCAGCAGCACCACCGGCGCGCCGTAGAAGGGGTCGAAGCCCTCCTCCCAGCCGCCGATCTGCCGGTTCAGCTCGGACAGGCGGTCCCGCAGGGCCTTGTTAGTGATCTCGATGATGATGGCCGACTGGTGGCCCCGGCCGTTGGCGGCATAGGTGCCCGCCTGGATGATCTGGTCCACCAGCTTCTGGTCCACCGGCACGTCGGGCCGGAAGCCGTGGACGCTCCGGCGGGTGAGCATGGCCTGAATCACTTCGTTCATGAAAATCGCTCCTTTCCGGCGGCCCTCCGGGCCGCGGGCGGGGCGCGCAAAGCCGCCCCGCTCCATGGCTTATCATAGCACAAAAGCCGGCGGCTGTACAGGGATTTTGTCCATTCTGACGGCCAGGGCGGGGGAAAATGCGGAATTCCCTTGACAATACCACCGGGGCGTGGTACGATACTTCCACTCTGATTCAGCAAATCCCAATTCTTTTGTGTGTTCCCGCCTCCTGCGGGGGAGGGAACACCAAATCGAATCGGGAATCTCGAACAAGTGACTTTGCCGCTTGTTCGACCGTCACAAATATGGATAGAGGCGCGGCGCTCATGCGTACGCCGGGACAACGGCCAGGCAGCCGTCCCGGGGGAGAGGGAACGCCGCCGAAGACCCCGCGGCCTGCCTGGGCCGCCCGGTCTGGGCCGGCGGGAGAAGATCCCCCGGACTGTCACGACATCAGTGGAGCGCTATCCAGAGGTCCCCGGCCAGCGGCCGGGGGCATCCGGTTTTGCCACGGGCGCGTTCCGCGCCGGTGGCTTTTTTGCGCAGCGGGCCGTGTGTGGGCCCGAACAACGATTTGGAGGGAATCAAACATGAGAACACGAAGAGCCTGGCCTGTCAAGGCGTTCATCCTGGTGATGCTCGTCCTGGCCATGGCCACCACCGCCTTTGCTGCCAGCCCCATCGACGAGCCGGGCACCAAGATGATCGAGTGCCCCGACTGCGCCACCCTGGGGGTGGTCCTGTCCGAGGAGGGACAGGCCGTCCCCTGTGAGACCTGCGGCGGCACCGGCTACACCCAGGCCGAGAGCCAGTTCTACAACACCGCCCTGTCCCTGCTGCCGCCGGTGGTGGCCATCGGCCTGGCCCTGATCACCAAGGAGGTGTACTCCTCCCTGTTCATCGGCATCGTGGTGGGCGGCCTGCTGTTCTCTAACTTCAACTTTGAGGGGACCATCAACCACGTGTTCAGCGGAGGCATCGTGGCCCAGCTGTCCGACAGCTACAACGTGGGCATCCTCATCTTCCTGGTCATCCTGGGCACCCTGGTGTGCCTGATGAACAAGGCGGGGGGCTCCGCCGCCTTCGGCCGCTGGGCCAAGCAGAACATCAAGTCCCGGGCGGGGGCCCAGCTGGCCTCCATCCTCCTGGGCTGCCTGATCTTCATCGACGACTACTTCAACTGCCTCACCGTGGGCTCGGTCATGCGGCCCATCACCGACAAGCACCGGGTCTCCCGGGCCAAGCTGGCCTACATCATCGACGCCACCGCCGCCCCGGTGTGCATCATCGCCCCCATCTCCTCCTGGGCGGCCGCCGTGTCCGCCTTCGCCGAGGACGGGCAGGGGCTGACCCTGTTCATCCGGGCCATCCCCTATAACTACTACGCCCTGCTCACCATCTTCATGATGGTGACCATGGTGCTGCTGAAGGTGGAGTTCGGCCCCATGGCCCGCAACGAGCGCAACGCTCTGGAGAAGGGCGACCTGTTCTCCGGCCCCAACCCCTACGCCATGCTGGACGAGGAGATCGACGAGTCCAAGGGGTCGGTGCTGGATCTGGTGCTGCCCGTGGTGGTGCTGGTCATCTCCTGTGTCATCGGCATGATCTACTCCGGCGGTTTCTTCTCCGGGACCGACTTCGTCACCTCCTTCTCCAACTCCGACGCCTCCGTGGGCCTGATGCTGGGCTCCGCCGTGGGTCTGGTCTTCGCCCTGATCTACTACGCTGTGCGCCGGTCCATGTCCTTCTCTGAGATGATGGGCTGCATCCCCGAGGGCTTCAAGGCCATGGTGCCCGCCATCCTGATCCTCACCTTCGCCTGGACTCTGAAGAGCATGACCGACTCCCTGGGCGCCAAGTACTTCGTCCGGGACTTCGTCTATGCCAACGCCGAGGGGCTGCAGGCCTTCCTGCCCTGCATCGTCTTCCTCATCGGCTGCGGCCTGTCCTTCGCCACCGGCACCAGCTGGGGCACCTTCGGCATCCTGATCCCCATCGTCCAGAGCGTCTTCCCCATGGACAACCCCCTGGCCATCATCTGCATCTCCGCCTGCATGGCCGGCGCCGTGTGCGGCGACCACTGCTCCCCCATCTCCGACACCACCATTATGGCCTCCGCCGGCGCCCAGTGCGACCACGTGAGCCACGTGTCCACCCAACTGCCCTACGCCATCTCCTGCGCCGCCATCGCCGGCGTGTGCTATGTGGTGGCCGGCCTGCTGGCCTACAACGGCATGCCCGGGCTGCTGGGCCTGCCCTTCGGCATGGTGCTGATGCTGGTCTTCCTGTTTGTGGTGAAGCGCACTCGGCACGCCTGAGTCTTTCCCCCATATCCTTTCCCGGCCCTGCCCCCGCTCCCGCGGTCCGGCAGGGCCGGGTCATGCCATAATTCTCCGCGAAGGGAGTGTTCTCCATGCAGCTGGACCACCTGCTGCGCAGCGTCCTGCCCGTCATCCTGCTCATCGCCTTCGGCTTCTGGCTCCAGCGGCGGCAGTTTCTGCCCGAGGCGGCGGTGGGCGGCCTGACCAAACTGGTCTCCGACTACCTCATCCCCTGCACCATCTTCACCACCTTCATGGGGCTGGACCTGCGGCCGGAGCACTTCGGCCTGGCCGCCTGCGTCTTTCTCATCCAGCTGCTCCTGCTGGGGTCGGGCTTCCTCACCGCCCGGCTGTTCGGCTTCCGCCGGCGGTTCGCCCCCCTCTACCCCTGCGCCTTCGCCTTCGGCTTCATGGCTATCCCCCTGTTCTCCACCGTGTTCGGCCTGGAGCACATGGGCACCCTCACCAGCATGGGGGTGGGCCACGAGCTGTTCATCGGGCTGGTGTTCATGCCCCTGGCCCGGCTGTATCTGAAGGGGGAGGGAGCCACGCCCCGGCAGATCGGGAAAAATCTCCTGTCCCCCCTGTTCCTCATGATCTTCCTGGCCCTGGTCCTCCAGCTGTCCGGCCTGCGGGATCAGGTGGCGGCCACCGACCTGGGGGGCGGGATCATTGACACCATCGGCCAGCTGGGCGGGATCAGCTCCACCCTCATCCTTCTCACGGTGGGCTACCGCATCCGGCTGGACAACCCGGCCAAGCTCCGGGAGAGCGTCCGGCTGGTGGTCTGGCGGTATCTGCTGATTTTCGTGATCAGCTACGCCGTGAAGGCCCTGCTCATGGACCCCATGGCAGGCGGGGATCCCTTCTTCGACGCCGCCTTCTTCACCCTCATCTCCCAGCACGGCTCGGTCATCCTCAATGCCTATATCGCCCAGTACGGCAGCCGGGAGGACTCGGAGATCGCCAGCAACGCCTTTGCCGTCAACGCGGTGGCGGGAATCGCCCTGTTCGTGGTCTATGTGCTGGCCCTCCCCTGGCTGTCCTGAGCCGTCCCCGCCGCCCCTCCCCGCCCCGGGGAGGGGCGAAAAATTCCGCGGAAATTTTTTTGAAAAAGGGCTTGCTTTTTTCCCGCGGGCGTGGTAATATATATGAGCTGTCCGGTACGACAGCGAAATCCGGGTGTGGCGAAGTTTGGTATCGCGCTTGAATGGGGTTCAAGAGGCCGCTGGTTCGAATCCAGTCACTCGGACCATGAAAAAGCGGGTGAAATCGTTGATTTCACCC
>CALWYA010000024.1 GCA_944385645.1 uncultured Oscillospiraceae bacterium | reverse complement strand
TATAGGGGTCCACCACGTTGCCCTTGGACTTGGACATCTTGCCCCCGTCCAGGAGGAGCCAGCCGTGGCCGAACACGTGCTTGGGCAGGGGCTCCCCCAGGCTCATGAGCATGGCGGGCCAGATGATGGAGTGGAAGCGGACAATCTCCTTGCCCACGATGTGCACGTCGGCGGGCCAGTAGGTCTCATAGTCGTGGTAGCGGTCGTTGCAGTAGCCCAGGGCGGTGATATAGTTGGACAGGGCGTCCACCCACACATAGACCACGTGGCCCGGGTCGAAGTCCACGGGGATGCCCCAGGTGAAGGAGGTGCGGGAAACGCACAGGTCCTCCAGGCCGGGCTTGATGAAGTTGTTCACCATCTCGTTGACCCGGGAGCGGGGCTGCAGGAAGTCGGTGTCCTCCAGCAGGTGCTGGATCCGGTCGGCGTACTTGGACAGGCGGAAGAAATAGGCCTCCTCCTCCGCGTCCTGGACGGGCCGGCCGCAGTCGGGGCAGCAACCGTCCTTCAGCTGGCTCTCGGTCCAGAAGGACTCGCAGGGCTTGCAGTACTTGCCCTTGTAGGTCCCCTTATAGATGTCCCCGTTGTCGTACATCTTCCTGAAGATCTTCTGGATGGCGGAGACGTGATAGTCGTCGGTGGTGCGGATGAACCGGTCGTTGGAGATGTTCATCAGTTGCCACAGGTCCTTGACCCCCCGGGGGCCCTCCACGATGGCGTCCACGAAGGCCTTGGGGGTGACGCCGGCCTCCTTGGCCTTGTCCTCGATCTTCTGGCCGTGCTCGTCGGTGCCGGTGAGGAACATGACCTGCTCCCCCTTCAGGCGGTGGTAGCGGGCCAGGGTGTCGGTGGCCACGGTGCAGTAGGTGTGGCCGATGTGGAGCTTATCGCTGGGGTAGTAGATGGGGGTGGTGATATAGTAGGGCTTCTTCTCCATGGTACACAGGTCCTCCGTTTCTCATGATTGGGCCGCCCCCTCCGGCGCGGAGCGGGGCAGCAGCAGCGCCCGGGCGAGGGCCAGGGCGGACAGGCAGAACGCTAGGGTGAGGGCGGCCTCCCACCAGGCGGGGCCGTCGGCCAGGGCGGTCAGCCCCAGAACGGCGCCGGCCAGGGCGCAGAAGACGGCCCGGCGGGGCTTGCTCCGGCCGAAGAAAAAGCCGGCGCAGTAGTAGTGGGCCAGCATCAGCAGACCGGCGGCGGCCAGGCCGAAGCCATAGCCCATGAGCACCGGTTCGCTGCCGTGGCGCAGGTGGGTGGTGAACAGCCAGGCCAGCCCGGACAGGGCGGGGAGGGGGGCCAGCAGGGACATGGTGTCGCTGTCCTCGTTCCGGTATGCCCCCCGGCCCATCTGGAGCAGCCCCAGAGCGCCGGGCAGAGCCAGCAGGCAGGTGACGACCTGGGAGGCCAGACTGCTCATGGGTTCGGCGGCGGCCTCCAGGGCCCGGTTCTGCCACTGGCCGAAGGCGTCTCCCAGACCCAGCAGGCCGGCGATCGCCATCAGCAGGCCGGCGGCGGCCAGTACGGTCAACTGCCCCTCCTGGGGGCAGGCGAAGGCGGCCAGGAAATTCTCCGGCCGGCGGCGCTCCTCCAGGGTCAGCGCCAGCAGGGCCAGTAGCACGGCGCCCAGGACCCCCAGCAGGGCCAGGGTGGCGGGGGCGCCGTGGGTGAACAGCTCCGCCTCCGGGCGCCAGGCCGAGGCCAGCTGCCACCGGCGCAGGGCAAAGCCGGCCGCGCCCCCCACCAGGGCCAGGCCGGGCAGGATGATGTCTTTTCTCATGCTTGTGGACGATCCCCCCGTGTCAGCGCGCGCCCCTTCCGCCCGGGAGAGCGGAAGCGGGGCGGGAAACAAAATCGACCTTTATCATATACCATTTTCCCGGAAAAAGCAACCGGAATTCCCGCGCCGGTCCTGGTTTTCCAAAAAAACACCCCGGCGGGCAGGGCGGCGCGTCGGGAGAGGCCGGGAAGAAAAGCGGCCCCTCCGCCGGCGGCGGAGGGGCTGCTCTGCTTACAGGAAAATTTTCGTGGGGGCCCGGCGGCCGGCGTACTGGTCCTCCAGCTCGTGCTGGTGGTACAGATAGCCCTCGTGGTCGAAGTACTTGGCCCCCATGGGGCACTTCTTCACGCAGGCGCAGCACTTGATGCACTTGCCCACCACCTGGGTCACATCTTCGGGGTCGATGGCCCCCATGGGGCACAGCCGGGCGCACAGGCCGCACTTCACGCACTTGTCCGGGTCGGTGACCGGCTTGGCCTTCAGGAAATCCTTGATGGGCTCCCCGTGCCGGTCCCGGGGGGTGTAGTAGGGCCGGATGGGGTCGCAGCCCTCCACCGCCACCGGCTGGGCCGGGGCGGCGGTCAGCCCCTTCACCTTGTCCGCGGTCTCCCGGGCCAGCCGGTCCACCAGCTCCAGGTCCTCCCCGTCGGGGCGGCCCGCCCCCAGGATCTTGGAGAAGGAGTGCTCCCCCACCACGGCGGCCCCGGCGATGGGGGCGAAGCCGTTGGCGGCCAGCACATTGCGCAGCTCGATGAGGCCGTCGTCAAAGTTCCGGTTGCCGTAGAGCACCACCGGGACGGCCAGGGTGTGCGCCCCGTGGACGCTGCTCTGGAGATAGGGCAGCATCAGATTGGGCACCCGGCCGGCGTACACCGGGGTGCCCAGCACCACCAGCTCCTCCGGGCCGAAGGTGAGTTCCACCCGGCCGGCGGGGGTGGTGTAGTCGTGGGCCCGGTACTGGGCCCCCAGCTGCTCTGCCAGGGACTTTGCCAGGCGGGTGGCCACCTTCTCGGTGGTGCCGGTGCCGCTGAAATAGACGGCCCAGACGGTTTTGATCTCCATGGTCGTGTTCTCCCTTTCCAGCTCCCACCCCTGGGCGGGACGGCCGCGCTCAGATGTCGTAGGACTCCAGCTTGGTCTCCAGGACGTACTGCTCCTTGACGGGGGGCAGGGCCTGCATGTGGGGCAGGGTCAGGTGGAGCTGCTGGGCCGCCCGGTCCTTCCACAGCTCCACCAGCATCAGCACGTCCGGGTCGTCCACCGCCCGGTAGTAGTCGTACCCCAGGCAGCCCTCCTCGGCCAGCACCGCTTTGCGCAGGCCCATGCCGGCCAGCGCCTCCAGGAACCCCTCCCGGGCCCCGGGCTTCATGTTGTAGCGCACGTAGACTCTGTACATATTACATTCCCTCCTGCTTGTTCCGCAGCCGTCTGGCGTCCAGATAGCCCTCCAGAATCAGGCTGGCCGCCACGGCGTCCACGGTCTTTTTCCGCTTTTTGGCGTTCTGTCCCGCCTGGAACAGGATGCGGTGGGCGTCCACGGTGGTGCGCCGCTCGTCCCACAGGACCACCGGCAGCCCCGACGCCTCCTCCAGCTGCCGGGCGAACTCCCGGTACAGCTGAGCCCGGGGGCCCTCGGTGCCGTCCATGTTCCGGGGGAAGCCCATCACCAGCTCATCCACCTGCTGCTCCCGGATCAGCCGGACCAGCTCCTCCAGCACCACCGGGGCCTTCCGGCTGTGGATGGTGTGGGTGGACCCGGTGAGAAAGCCGGTGGGGTCGGACAGGGCCACCCCTGTGTGGGCGTCCCCGTAGTCGATGGCCATCACCCGCATGGACTCGCCTCCTCTCGCCCCTACCATACCACATCCGCCGGAAAAATACAACCTCTTTCCGCCCCATTGACTTCCCGGCCCCGCTGGCCCATAATAAAGGGGAGACTGACCTTGCGCAAAGGAGCGTGCCCCATGGAATTTTACGCCACCCTGGGCCCCGCCTGCTCGTCCCCGGAGACCCTGGACGCCCTGTTCCGGGCGGGGATGACCGGGGCCCGGCTGAACCTGTCCCACGTCGCCCTGGCGGACAGCCGCCCCCTGCTGGAGGGGGCCTTTCGCCCCGCCGCCCGCAGGGCGGGGCGGCCGGGGGCCCACCTGATCCTGGACCTCCAGGGCCCCGAGCTGCGGGTGGGCCGGCTGCCGGCCCCCCTGCCTCTGGAGACGGGGGGGCGGGTCCTGCTGGGCGGGGAGGGGGTCCCCATCCCTCCGGCAGCCCGGGAGGCCGCCCGGCCGGGGGACCGGCTCTCCCTGGACGACAGCGCCCTGCTGCTGGAGGTGGCCGAAAAGACCGGGGAGGGCCTGGCCTGCCGGGTGCTGCGGGGCGGGACCCTCCGCAGCCGGAAGAGCCTGGCCATCCTGGGGGTGGAGGTGGACGCCCCCGCCCTGACGGAGGAGGACCGGGCCAACCTGGACCTGGCGGGGGAGCTGGGGGCCACCCACATCCTCCAGCCCTTCGTCCGGGGGCGGGCCGACGTGGAGGCCCTGCGCCGGGCCCTGGAGGAGCGGGGGCTCACCGGGGTGCAGATCATGGCCAAGATCGAGAACCGGCGGGGGGTGGAGCGGCTGGACGAGATCCTGGAGGCCGCCGACCAGATCTGCATCGCCCGGGGGGACCTGGGCAACGCCATCCCCCTGTGGGAGCTGCCCGGGCTCCAGAAGCGGATCGCCCGCCGGTGCCGCCAGGCGGGGCGGCCCTTCTGTCTGGTGACCCAGCTGCTGTGGTCCATGGAGCGGCGGCCCGTCCCCACCCGGGCGGAGGTGTGCGACATCTACAACGGAGTGCTGGACGGGGCGTCCTCCCTGATGCTCACCGGCGAGACCGCCGCCGGGGCTTACCCCGTCCAGGCCATGGAGTATCTGGTCAAAACCGCCCGGGCGGCCCTGGCGGACCGGTGAGCCGGTTTCCGACCCGACCTCAGAGCTCCGCCCCGCAGGGGCGGAACCCGAACCAGCAGAATAAATCTGTCGTATCCTGCCCCAGCGGGGCGAGGTAGAATACAAGATGCTTCCCCCGCGGGGGAGAGGCAGAAATTGGAAAAGATTGGGAGAGTCAACGATGGAACAGCTCTTATTTCTCGACGCCTGCATGCGGGGACCGGAGGTCTCCCGCACCGCCCGGCTGTGCCGGTGCTTTCTGGAGGAGTACCGGGCCCTGCGGCCCGAGACACGGATCGTCCGCCGGGACCTCACCGGAGCCGAGCTGCCGGTGATGACCGCCGCCCGGGCGGAGGAGCGGGACGCCCTGGCCCGGGCGGGGAGCGATTCCCCTCTGCTGGCCCCCGCCCGGGAGGTGGCCGGGTCCGACCTGATTCTGGTGGGGGCCCCCTACTGGGACCTGTCCTTCCCCGCCGCCCTGAAGGTCTGTCTGGAGTGGGCCAGCTGCCTGGGGATCACCTTCCGGTACACCGAGGAGGGGGCCCAGGTGGGCATGAGCCGGGCGCGGGCGCTGGTCTATGTGACCACCGGCGGCGGGCCGGTGCGGGCGCAGAACCTGGGGTATCAGTACATCCAGGGCTGGGCGGCCATGATGGGGGTGGGGGAGACCTTCTGTCTGGCCGCCGAGAACCTGGACGTGTGGGGGACCGACGTGGAGGCCGCCCTGGCCCGGGCGGCGGGGGAAATCCCCGCCCTGGTCCGGCGGGCGGCGGGGAGATAGGCGGAGCGAGCAGGGCGGATGGACGCCTCTCCCGTTCCGGCCGTTCCCTGAAGAAGAGAGCCAGGCCCCGCCCCGGCCCCGCTGAACCCACGAAAAATGGACGCCGAGAAGGCGTCCATTTTTTGTGGGGCGATTCTTTTGTGGGTTCCCGCCCCCCCTGCGGGGGGCGGGAACGGCAAGCAATCGTCTGGTCTGAGGGACACGGCCTGGAATGGGGCGTTATCTCAGGGGAAGGGGTCATCCGGCGGTGATGACCCGGACCTGATTGCCCACCGGGTCGATGTAGACGGTGAGCGTGTCGGAGAAGGCCCGCATGGCGCTCAGCCGGTCGCCGGTCTCCTCCTGGGTGAACCAGCTGTTGGGATCGACGCGGCCGGAGCCCATGCCGCCGTAGCACTCCACGTCGCTGGCCACCTTGTAGTTGCGGCCGTTGGCGGTGACGTACCAGCTGCCCTCGCTCTGGAAGAAGTCCTTGGCGGAGACCGTCCGCTCGGTCAGCTCCAGGATGGTGCGGATCATATCCTTGCCCTCCCGGTTCTTGTAGGAGACAATGCCCACGATGTCCCCGGAGCGGCCGGCGTAGCCGGCGATCTCGGCAAACTTGATGCCGCCGCCGATGCCCTGATACAGTTCCCACTGCGTCCGAGAAGTGGGTTCGGTATAGGTAGGCTTGCCATCATCATCCAGAACGGGGTCGCCGTTCTCATCCGTGATCTGCTGGCCCGGTGTGGTGATAGTGGTCCCCACCATCATGCCGTACTCATAGGCGTTGCCGGTGACGTTGTCCAGCACGATGTAGTCCACCATGCCCGAGCTGTTGGCGTGGTAGCCGCTGATCTGGTCGGCGGGGATCTGGCCCAGGCCGGTGAGGTCGGACAGGGTGACGGGGGCCAGGGCGCTGGTGGTGACCTTCTCATAGACCTTGACGGCCCCCAGCACGGTGCGGTCGCCCAGGGTCATCTCGTCCACGTCGAAGGGGCCGGGGGCCCGGTTGCCGTCGGCGATGCGGCTGGTGGTCAGACTGCTGCGGCTGGCCGAGAAGATGACCAGCTGCCCGTCCACGTTGTCGGCGTTGGAGACGGTGCCGCTGAGCTTCCAGGTGCCGCCGTTGGGCAGGAAGACGGAGGCGCTGCCCCCCTCCACCAGACCCACGGCGGTGGAGCGGGTGTCGGCCCCGGGGGCGGCCATGCCGGCCACCTTGCCGTCGGCGGTGAGCAGCAGGCTCACCGACTCGCCCAGGGTGAAGTTCTGGGCGGAGTCCCAGGCGCTCTCCAGCACCTCCAGCTCGTTGCCCAGGAAGGTGATGGTCTTGGGCGTCTTCACGTTGGGCTCGGCGTTCTGGTACACGCAGGTGATGCGCAGGTCGGAGACGATGAGGGTGTTGCTCATCTCGTCGTAGGTGACCACGTCATAGGGCTGGATGTCGGACAGGCGGATGGTCTGCCGGTTCTTGACGATGTTGAAGTTGGTGGCCCCGCCGGTGAGCTGGTGGAAGGTGGCGGCGGTGGGGCTGCCCCTGACCACCACGGCGTCGGCGTCGATGGGGGTGGAGGTGCTGGCGGTGTAGACGGCCACCACCTTGCCTCGCTGGGTGAACAGGGTCAGGGGGGTGCCGGCGTACAGGGAGGAGTAGCAGTCCAGATAGGTCTTGCCGTCCTCCTGACCGGAGGTGTACACCATGGTATCGCCCGAGATGGTGTACTGCTGGCCGCCGGCCTGGACCGAGCCGGGCTTGGCGTCCTCGGACAGGGTAATGGTCACAGACTGGGAGTCGTCGGGGACGAAGGTGACGATCTCCTTCCGGTCGCTGAGGACCAGGATGCCCCGCCGGCCCTGGAGGGCGGTGGGGGAGACGTTGTCCGCCCGGGGCAGGTAGGTCCCGGAGGAGGTGCGCACCGCCCCCAGGGCGTCCCCGGTGTCGGCGGCCACGTTCACCGCCAGCAGGACGGTGTCCTCCTGGGCCTCGCCCAGGGTGGTGTAGTAGACCGCGCCCTCCGCCGTCTCACAGCTCAGGGCGTTGACGAACAGCTGGGCGGCCTGGGCCCGGGTGAGGGGGGCGTTATAGTCGGCGGGCATGCCGTCGGTCAGAGCGATAGAGCCGGCCAGATCCATATAGCTCTGGGGCCACACCGCCCCCGCCTGGGCGCTGGTATAGCCCAGCATGCGGATCAGGATGGTGACCGCCTGGGCCTGGCTGATGGGGTCGTCGGGCAGGAAGCGCCCGTCGCCCACCCCGGACACCAGGGGGACCTCCGCCTCCCCGTCCTTCACGGTGAGGGAGGCGGCCAGGTTCACATAGCCCCGGGCCCAGTGGCCTGCGGGCACGTCGGTGAAGATGGTGCGGGTGGAGTGGATGGCCACTTCGCTGCTGCGCTGCATGAAGTTGACCACCATGGTGCAGAACTGGGCCCGGGTGAGGACCCCGTCGGGGTTGAACCGGTCGCCGCCGGTGCCGCTGACCACCCCCATGAGCCGGAGGATGTCCGCGTTGACGGCGGTGGCGTCATCCCGGACGTCCACAAAGGAGGACTGGCCCGCCGCCTGGGCGGGGGGAAGGGCGGGCAGAACCAGCGCAAGGGCCAGAATGCCGGCCATGGCCGCCGAGAGCAGCCGTTTGATAGTCTTCATATAGTATCTCCTCTCTTTATTCCGCCCGGAGGGCTTCCACCGGCTGCAGGCCGGAGGCCTTGATGGCGGGGTACATGCCGAAGATGATCCCCAGCACCACCGAGAACAGGAAGGCCCCGATGGTGATGAAGGCGCTGGGCAGCATGTCGGTCATGCCCAGCAGCAGCTTGCCGGCGATCAGGGTGCCCACAGAGCCGATGGCGATGCCGATGATCCCTCCGATGGAGCAGATGACGGCCGCCTCGATGAGAAACTGGGTGATGATGCTCTTGCGCTCGGCGCCGATGGCCTTGCGGATGCCGATCTCCCGGGTGCGCTCGGTGACGGTGACCAGCATGATGTTCATGATGCCGATGCCGCCCACCAGCAGGGAGATGCCCGCGATGGCCCCCAGCACCAGGGACTGCATCATGCTCTGGCTCTCCACCTGCTGGGCGTAGTTGTTGTCGCTGCTCACCCCGAAGCTGCCCACATCGGAATAGCCGAACTCATTGGGGGGGAACAGGCCGCTGAGATAGGCGTCCAGCCGGGTCATGGCCTCCACGGTGGACTGGGCGTCCCGGGCCTTGACCACATAGCTGTTGATGGAGCTGTTCTGGTTCAGCGTGCGGTTGAAGGTGTAGGGGATGACGATCAGGTTGTCCATCTCGGGCCAGTACTCGATGTCCATGGGCTGATACCAGCCCACCACCAGGAAGGGGTCGCCGTTGAGGGTGATGGTCTCGCCCACCGGGTCGGTGAAGCCGAACAGGGCCTCCTTGGCCCCCGACCCCAGCACGCACACCGGGTTGCCGTTGGACACGTCCAGATAGGTCATCTCCCGGCCGCCGGCCAGCTTGTAGTTGTTGCACACCCCGTACTGGTCCGAACCCAGCTTGATGTGCATCTGGTCCTCCCAGGGAATGTTGACCCCGCTGTCCCAGTCGTTGACCGGGAGGGTCTTGGCCCCGTACTGGACCATGACGGTGCTGCCCACCTCGGCGTCTGGGGTGATGCCCAGCACCAGGCTGCCCAGGGACAGGCAGTAGTCGTACAGCCCCTGGGAGATGGAGTCTCCGCTGTCATAGTAGGAGAAGGCCTGGACGTTGATTTTGTTGTCGCCCATCTTCTCATAGAACTCCAGGTTCTTCTTGTTCTGGCCCTGGACCACCGACACCATGATGACCACGCTGGCCACGCCGATGATGATGCCCAGCATGGTGAGGAAGGACCGGGTCTTTTTCATGGAGATGGACTTGAAGGCCATCTTGAAGGCCTGCCAGATATTCATTCCCAATCCACCTCCTGGGTCTGGTCCGAGATGATCTTTCCGTCGGACAGCCGCACCTCCCGCCGGGCGGTGGCGGCGATGCCGTCGTCATGGGTGATGAGCAGAATGGTGGTGCCCTCCCGGTACAGCTCCCGGAGAATCTCCAGCACATGGCGGCCCGTCTTGGAGTCCAGGGCGCCGGTGGGCTCGTCGGCCATGATGATGGGGGGGCGGGTGGCGATGGCCCGGGCGATGGCCACCCGCTGCTGCTGGCCGCCCGACATCTCCGAGGGGCGGTGGTGGGCCCGCTCGGCCATGCCCACCCGCTCCAGGGCGGCCATGGCGATGTCCTCCCGCTCGAAGACGGACACCCCCTGATAGATCAGGGGCAGGGTCACGTTCTCCAGGGCGTCCAGCTCCTGAATCAGGTTGTACCCCTGGAAGATGAAGCCGATCTCTTTGTTGCGGATGTGGGCCAGCTGCTTGTCGGACAGGGAGGTGACGTCGGTGCCGTTGAGGTAGTACTCCCCGTAGGTGGGGATGTCCAGACAGCCCAGCACGTTCATCAGGGTGGACTTGCCCGAGCCCGACTGGCCCACAATGGCCACGAACTCCCCCCGGTCGATCTGGAGGGTCACCCCGTCCAGCGCCCGGACCTCGCTCTCCTTGCCCTCGTTGTAAATCTTGTAGAGATCGCGGATGTCAATCAGCATATCCCCACCTCTTTAGCCGTAGCTGTTGTCGGTGACGGTATAGTTGACGAACACCATGTCGCCCTCCTGCACCCCGGAGCGGATCTCCACGTTCTGGGGGTCGGACAGGCCGGTCTCCACAACGACGGGGTAGTACCCCTCCTCCTGAGAGGGATAGGTGCGCTCCGTGCCCTCCTGCAGCTCGGGATACTGCAGCTCGGGGATGTCCTCGGGAGGCGTATCCCGCTGGACGAAGACCACCGCCGTCCGGTTGCCCTCGGTGTCGGAGAAGTACTGCACCGCGGTGGTGGGGATCAGCACGCAGTCGGACGACTCGCTGGTGACGAAAGAGTACTGGAGATAGGCCCCTTCGATCAGGCTGCCGTCGTAGTTGTCCACCGTCAGGGTGACGGGGTAGTTGGTCATGCCCTGTCCGCTCTCGGCCCCGGCCATGTCGATGGAGGTGACCACGCCCTGATAGGTGGTGCCGTTCCAGTCCAGATCCACCGTGTCTCCCGGCTTGATGAAGGAGATGTTCTTGTCGTCCACAGTGATGGTGACCAGCATGGTCACGTTGTTGGAGATCATGACCACGGTGGCGCCGCTCTTCACCTCCTGGCCGGGGGTCAGGTTGCAGGAGGTGACGGTGCCGTCGATGGGAGAGACGGCACTGAAGTTGGCCAGGGCGGTCTGGGCCTCGGCCAGCCGCTTCTGGGCGTCCTCCAGCTCCTGGGCCTTGGCCCGGATCTCGCCGTCCACGGTGGAGGAGCCCAGGGTGAGCAGCACCTCGCCCGCCTCCACATTGGCGTAGTTGAGCAGGTTGCCGGTGGACACCACTGGGCCGCCCGCCTTGGTGACGATGGTGCGGGTCTCATAGAACTCGGTCTTGCCGTTCTCATAGGGGTAGATGGCCGAGCCGTCGGGGGCGGTGAGCACCGCCGAGGCGTCCATGCCGGCGGTGAGAGTCCCCGGGTTGTCGAAGACGATGACCGCCTCGAAGTGGACGGCCCCCTCGGGGGAGATGTAGCTGACCTTGTTCACCTTCTCCACCGTGCCGGTGAAGTCCCGCATGACGGAGGGGATGGTCACCTGGACGCGCTGGCCGGAGTGAATCTGGTTCTCATAGGCGTAGCTGAAGTACAGGGACAGCTTCAGCTGCCGGTCATTGACCAGAGTGGCCACCGTGGCGCCGGAGGACACCTCCTGGTCGGGCTGGAAGGTCTCCACCTCCTGGAGCTTGCCGGCGAAGGGGGCCCGGGTGGTCAGGTTGGCCAGCTCCTCCTGCAGGTCGGCCATGTCCTTGGAGAGGTTGGTCACCGTCTCCTGAGCCTTGGTCACCTCATCCTGGGCGGCCTGGCTGAAAATGGTGTACAGAGGGTCGCCGGCCGTGACCTGCTGGCCGCCGGCCACATAGACCTCCTGCACCGTGCCGTCCTGGGTCAGGGTGATGGCGGCGGACTCCTGGGCCCGGGCGGTGCCCCGGCCGGAGGCGGTCTGCTGGATGGAGCCGATGGAGGCGGGGACGGCGTAAATCTCCCCCAGCTGTTTCCCGCCGGAGTGCAGAAAGCGGTTCAGGCCGTAGCCGCCCCCGATGAGGACGGCGGCGGCGACCGCCAGGGCGATGACCGCCTTGACGGTCTTCTTTTTCCGCTGGCCCGCCGGGCCGCTGGGCTTGCGGGGAGCGGCGGGAGGCGCGGAGGCTCCCTGGGGAGCGGCGGAAGCGGGTTCTTTCACTTCTGGCATGATGATGTCCTCCTGTAAATGGTGGGGCGGCCGGCCCGGCCGGCACGCCCTGGTTTTTCAACCTCCCCATTATAGGCGCAAAGGGGAAGGGGATGCAATTACGATACGGTTACAAATCTTTAAGATTCACTTAAGAAAAAGAGTGGAGAGTTGAGAGTGAAGAGTTGAGAGTGAAGAGTTGAGAGTGAAGAGTTGAGAGTGAAGAGTGGAGAGTGGAGAGTGAAGATGGGAGATATGAGATAGGAGATAGGAGTTTGAATTAGGAATGAGGAATTAGGAGTTAGGAATTGAGAATGGAGAATTTTTTGAGGACGGACTGTCTGCGTAGGGCGCGACGACTCGGCGCGCCTCCAGAGGCGGCGGGGGATCTTCGTAGGGGCGGCCCCATGTGGCCGCCCGCGGGCCGATGAGGCCGATTCCCCCTATCAGGGGGAAATGTCGAGCGAAGCGAGACAAAAGGGGTAGGGATCATCGGCCCCTACGGATGGTGCGGACCATGTGGAGCGCGGCCTCCTGGACGCGCCGCGGGTCGGCGCTCCCCCTATTGGATTAGACGACAAAACCGGCGGAAGGTTCCGCCGGTTTTGGTCGAGCGTGGAAAAATTTTCAAGACCCTCATACCTTCTCCATGTGGGAGGCGGCCGATTTGAGCATCAGCCGCTTGGTGCCCACCTGGTCGAAGGCGATTTCCAGCAGCACGTCCCCGCCCACCTTCTGGGCGGAGAGCACCATCCCCAGGCCGAAGGCCCGGTGCCGCACCTGGTCCCCCTTGGCCAGCTGGAGGGCGGGGGCCGGGGCGGCGCTCCTGGCATAGGAGGGGGCGGGGGAGGCGGCCCGCCGGGTCTGCCCGGGGGCGGGGGATGGTCTGGCGGAGCGCTCGAAGCCCCCGTAGGAGGGGCGGGGCGCCCCGCCGGCGGCCCGGCCGGTCCCGCCGAAGCCCCCGGCGGCGCGGCCGGAGCCGGACCGCTCCCCATAGCCCCCGTAGCCCGAGGACCGGCTGGGCATCCCGGCCCAGCTGTCCCCGCCTTCGTCCCCGTCCAGATCGGACAGATAGGAGCGGCCCGACCGCTCCAGGTGCTCCGGGGGGATCTCCTCCACAAAGCGGGAGG